>SHWM01000045.1 GCA_009693835.1 Alphaproteobacteria bacterium | reverse complement strand
CCGGAGAACCCGGTGGTGACGCCTTTCAGCACGCCGATCAGCTCATCCGCGCTGCCGAAAGCACGATTATTGTTGGAGTCAAAGTAGATGCCGAGACCCGAGACAGTGTTCACAGTTACCGCGGACAGGAAGTAATTGCCTTTCTTGAGCTGTACCATATCGCCGGTAGTGAAGTCGGTAATCAGCGCATAGTCTGTCTTGCCAGGTGAACTGCTGCTGCCGTCATCATAAAAGCGGCCGCGCACGTCGCCAAGCATGAACACGTCATTGCCCAGCCCGCCGGTCAGCGTGTCAATGGTGCCGCGGCCTGGGTTGCTGCCCGTCGCGGCGACGCCGAATATGATATCGCGGTGGTCGCCGCCGGTTATGATTTGGCTGAGGCTGTTGCTTCCGTACAGGGTGGAGATGCTGGTGACGGGATTACTGCCAGGGCTGCCGCCATTTGTGGGATCAATCATCAGATGCAGATCGAGACGCCCGCCTGTATAGGTGCCGCCAGCCCCCGGTGTCCCGACGGCTGAGGAGAGCAGCGCGTCGCGTAGCTGCGCAGCGGAAAGCAGGCTGTTGTAAGACGCCAGTAGTGCTATTCCTCCGGTGACATGGGGCGTCGCCATGGAGGTGCCGCTGTAGGAGGCATAGCCGCCCCCGGCCACCGTCGACCATATGCCGGAACCCGGCGCCACCAGGTCAACCGTTTTCACACCGAAATTGGAAAAGGACGCCAGTGCGCCCGTACTGGTCAGTGCGGCGACAGCCACCACGGATTCGTAGCCGGCGCTGGAAAGCGTGCTGTAATTGGAAGGGTAATTGGCGACAGAGTCGTTGTTGTCCCCGCGGCCGTCGGAGCCGCCATTGCCGGCGGCGGCGATGAACAGCAGGTCCTGATTGGCGCCACGGGTGATGGCGTCCTGCATGGCCTGCGAAAAACCGCCGCCGCCCCATGAATTATTGGTGGCGATGAATTCAGCCGTAGAGAGCGCGTCCTGACTTCGTGCGGCAGCCTTGGTAAAATAATCCTCGGCCAGAACGGCGTTGGCGATCGATCCCGATCCAGCTGCGCTAAGGAATTTCATGGTGGCAATCTGGACATTCCAGGCCATGCCCGCGACCCCGGTCGCGTCACCGCCAATCGCGCCTATGGTGCCGGAAGTGTGGGTGCCATGATTATTATCATCAAAAGGATTATTGTCATTATTGACGAAATCCCAACCGATCAGATCGTCGACATAGCCGTTGCCATCGCCGTCAACGCCATTGGCCCATAGCGCGTCTTTAAGAAGATCGCCAGCGTCAATGCGGTCATTACCGTTTAGATCGGTCACAAAACTTTGGTTGGCCGCATCGTTCAGATCGCGGAAGGTGATCAGGCCATCACCATTTGTATCAACCAACACCATGCCGGGCGGCAGCTCGCCCTGATTGAGCCAGACGTTCAGATAGAGATCGGGGTGCGTATAATCGATGCCCGTATCAATGTTGCCGACAACAATATTGGATTTACCCGTGGCCCCGGCGGCCCATGCCTCGCCCGCCTGGGAGCCAAAAGTGTTGGCGGGCAACGTTAGGTTGCCGTAGGCGCCCACTGGCGGCCGTCCGCATAATAATCGACCGCCGCCTGCGTCGTGACGGTCCAGTTTGCTTCCGCGAAACTGACGCCCGGAGCATGACTGAGGGCAGCCAGCGCGTTGCCGCGATCCAGCGAGGAACCGTCAATAACAACAAGATCGCCTGCGCGGCCATCCCCGTGCCTTACCAGTTCGGACACAGAGCCGCCAATAAGGGCGGCTGCCGCTGCCTTCTGGCCATCCGTCGCATCGGCAGTGAACTGCACAATGAAGCCATTATATGCCGCGGAGGCAGAATTACCGGGGCCCGATCCGCCAATCGTCTCGGACGGGAGCGGGGACAGCGCCACGGCCTGTTGTGAAGCGTTGATCTCGCCCATGTTAGTATCGAATATCTATGCGGCCATTTTCATCCCCAACTTGACTATAGATAAATAACGCGCCTAATTTAATCAGAAGGCGGATAAATGACAATCTATTTAAGGGAACAGGCCATTAACCAATCATTCCCGATGTGACGCCGGTCACACATACACGCAGAGACGTTAAAAAATACGCCAGTTTCGCCGTTGCCCGTCAGGCGGCCGCCTGATCATTCCCCGGATGCGGAAAATTCGCCCTTTCGCCGCCGTTAAAACTAAATTTACCAAACCGGATGGATGGTTGGCGCAATGGGACAATGCCAATTGCAATCTTTGCCGCCTTCTCTATGCTTTGTTGCAGTGCGCCGTCCGGCACGGCCAATTTTGGGATAACGGCAAAGAATTGCCGTTCTGGTGATGCATGCTTAAACCATCCAAGACACGCGCTGGCTCTGGCGGTGAAGCGGCACGGGGCGCCCGTGAAGTCACGAAATTCCGCAAACTCTATCCAGGCGTCCGCCATATAGACGCGGTCTTTATCGACATGTGCGGCATCGCGCGCGGCAAACGCCTGCCGGCCGGGGAACTGGCGGGTCTTTATGACCATGGCATGAACCTTCCGGCCAGCATCTATCTGCTGGATGTGACCGGGGATCAGCTGGATGTGCTGGGGCGCGGATTCACCGATGGCGATCCTGACGGGACCGGCTTTCCGATTGAAGGGACGCTGGTTCCCGCACCCTGGGCCGGGCCGGACCTGGGCCAGGTATTGATGAGCTTGCGGGAGCCTGAGCGGCAGCAATTCTGCTATGATCCGCGCAATGTGCTCGCGGCGGTCGTGGAGAAGTTCAGTGCGATGGGCCTGACGCCTGTTGTGGCGTGCGAGCTGGAGTTTTACCTGTTTGACCGGGAGCGCGGGCAAGATGGTGCGCCGCTGCCGCCAAAACTGTCAGGGACCGGACGGCGTGATGTCAGCAACCAGGTCTATTCACTGGAAGAGCTGGATTATTATCAGGCCTTCATGGATGACTTGCAGCATTGGTGCGCCGTGCAGGGCGTACCCGCCGCGATGGCCAGTGCGGAGTTTGGCCCGGGGCAGTTCGAAATAAACCTGCTGCACCGCGCCGATGCGTTGCGCGCCGCCGACGACGCGGCGTTGTTGCGCCGTCTGGTGAAGGCGGCGGCGCAGGCGCGCGGCCTGGAGGCGAGCTTCATGTCCAAGCCCTATGCGGACAGGGCCGGCAGCGGATTTCACGCGCATATCAGCGTGCTGGATGCGGCGGGGAATAATATTTTCGAGGGAAACGGGGCGGTGGGAAGCCCCGCGTTGTTGCACGCCATTGGCGGTGCGCGTCAGGCGATGGCGCAAAGCATGGCGATTTTTTCACCAAACATCAGCGCCTTCCGCCGCTACGGCCCGAATATTTTCGTGCCGCAGTCAGGATGCTGGGGATACAATAACCGCTCCGTGGCCATACGCGTGCCGCCCGGCCCGGAGGATGCGCGGCGGCTGGAGCATCGCGTGGCGGGGGCCGAGGCGAACCCCTATCTGGTTGTGGCGGCAATTCTGGCCGGGTTGCATCATGGATTGACGGCGAAGGCGGACCCGGGGCCGCCGACAAAGGGCAATGCGGCGACGCTGGTTGCCCCCGATCTGCCGCAAAATTTCTGGGCGGCGCTGGAGGCAATGGCGGCGGGTAAAATATTGCCGGAATATTTTCCCGGCAATTATTGCGCGCTGTATATCGACGCCAAGCGCCGTGAACTGGAAAAATTTTTGCAAATCATCTCGCCGCAGGAATATGCCTGGTATCTGTGATTTGCCATGACTTAGCCGGTGAATTGCAGCCGCATGCGCACGGGCGCCAGCCAGGCGACAGGCTGTTCACTGCGCACCCAGCTTCCCGACGCCAGACCCGACAATGTAAAAGTTTCTCCCCGGCGCTGACTGATCGCGCGGCTGACGACACGGCACAAATGCCGGGCGCCGTCTGTCAGTTCAACCAGGCAATCATGCCCCAGCGCCATTTCGTGGCGGGCCCGGGGCAGACGCACGCAGACAAGATATTCCCCCGCCCGATAGGGACCGCAGGGCTGTGCCAGCCGCACCACACGGCTGTCGGGCCCCGGCAGCGTGAGGCGGAAAGGTTGTGGCGGCGCGGATTGGCAGTAGCCATCCTCTCCTATTTCGCCGATCAGTTCGCTGCCTCCGGGGGGACCGGCGTCAAGCAGGTCGACCGGGCTGACATTAAGGGCGGCCGCGATCTTCTCCATCCAGCCGGTTGAAAGCCGCATCTTTCCATTCTCGATGCGCGAAACCGATTGCGGCGTCAGACCGATGGCGGTTCCCAGCCCGGCCAGCGTAAGGCCGCGCTGTTTACGGAATTGGCGGATTTTATTGCGCATGTGACATGGATTCCGGATTTCGAAAATTCGCGTAATATGTACATCACATATAATAAATTGAACAGTATAAGAAATCTATTTCTATTGAAATAAAGCTATATATCCTATATAAGGTATAATAACCTATATATGGACGGGGGCGAATATGGCTTATGATCAGAAGGACGGCAGCAATGCAGCCCGTGATAAAGCAGATGACAGGGCGCTGTTGCGCCTGGGGGAACCCAAAGCCTATGGCCGCGTGACGCCGGAAGGCGGACTGGCGGTGTTTGTGGCGCGCAATAATTTCGTCAAACCCGTGATGATCGTAGATCAGGCCGGCCTGCAGAGGATGATGCGGGAGGATGAGAGGCTGATCTCCCGCCTGGGGCAGGCGCGGGTTGCGCGCAGGCGATCGGGGGAGCAGCCTTTTCGCACCCAGCATCAGTCGCTGGAAATAAGGGACATGCAAGGCCCCGGCGGCGCGGAGGTAACCGTGCGAGTCAACCAGACGGAAAGCCCGTTGGGCTGGCTGGCGAGCCATATGGACAGGCAGGGCAAGCCCTTGATTAACCGCGAACAATTTCTGGCCGGGGAACGCCTGAGGCGGGATTTTACGCTGGCCAACCTTTCGCCGAGGGTCACCGCGGTGTGGGGCCTGCCGGCCCAGAGGGGCACCAGGGGCGGCGGATATGATTCAAGCAGCCTGAATGACACCATGATTGGGGCCAAGGACAGGGTGTGGGCCGCCATCGATTCGACAGGACCCGATCTGGGCGCCATATTATTGCAGATATGCTGCTATCTGCACGGGCTGGCGGAGGCGGAGAAGCAGCTGGGCTGGCCAGTGCGGGCGGGAAAGGTGGCGCTGCGCATTGCCCTGGACCGCCTGGCGGCGCACTATGGGATGAGCAGCAGCATAGAAAGCTGTTCCGGCAAGGCTGCGGGAATCAATGGGGAAAATAGCCTCAGAAATAAATTACCAAATAAGTAAGAAATGTCTTGACTATCATAACGTTATAAGTTATAAACCTGCCCATGGTTGAAATTGCGCCTGCCGCCGGTGACACCCGCCCCGGACGGACGGGGATGCCAGTCTAAAAATCCAGAGCCGGAGCCGGAGGCAAAACGCCCGCGAAAGTGTGGTTTTTTTGTGGCTGGAACACCCAGCGGCCGGGGCGGCAGGGTGATTTCATATGCAGGGAGCAGGGATGGCAAGGCACCAGATCGATTGGGAGGCTGTCGCGCGGGAGTATCATTCATATGATGGCCCGGTCACGGAGATTGCCCGCAAGCACGGGCTGGCGGCCATCAGCATTTATGCCAAAGCCAAGCGCGAGGGCTGGGCCAGGCCGGCCCCGAACAGCGGCAAAACGATAAAGCCTGGAAAACCTGTGCGCAAAAATAAGTCCCGCGTGAAGCGCAAACCCGCCGCGCTGCCGGAGGGAGATGTCAATTCCAGCCGGGTGCTGGCGCGTATGATGAACATCGTCAACCGGCTCGCCGATGGGCTGGAGCAGCATCTGGATCATCCCGGCGCCGCGGTAATGAGCGCGGTGGAGAAAAAAGGCGCCGCCGACATCTTAACGTCGCTGGCGCGCGCACTGGAAAAACTTACGGTTCTGGAGCGCGAAGCATTTGCACATGCGGGGGCGGGGGGCGCGGGAGATACGCAGAACGGGCAAAATGCACCAGGGCCGGAGGAAAGCTGGGATGAACTACAACGCCGCCTGGCTCGCCTCGCTGCCGGAAGCACGGCGCAATGAAGTATTGGGCGCACTGCCGCGTGATGTGCGCGGGCGGCTGTTGTGGGTGTGGAAATTCTGGGCGCGTGAGGATCAGTTAGCACCAGAAGGAAAATGGGTGAGCTGGCTGCTTCTGGGCGGAAGGGGTGCTGGCAAAACCCGCACCGGAGCCGAATGGGTGCGGGCCAGCATCGCTGGAAAAACGCCCCTGTCGCGGGGGCGCAGGGCGCGCATCGCGATGGTGGGCGACAGCGATGTGGCGAAAGCGCCGCTGGGCGCGCGGACCATGTTCCGGATTTTGGAGGAGAGCCATACGCTGGCGCTGGCCGCCACCTCGGACACGGCAATCCAGATTCCAGACCGGGCCATCGTTTTTGGCGTGACCGTGCGTGTGCAGACGGCGATCACGGGGGCCACATCCTATAATTGCGGCATTGTTGGCGATCTTTCCAAGTATGGCGGGACATTGGGAATAGCTGGGGGCAGCAGCAATCTGGGCGTCACCGGGCCCACCGCGTTCTACGCCAATACGCCGGTCCGGTTCAGCGCGGTGGGCGGCAATTTCACCGGCGGCGTCATCCGGGTGGCGATTCACTATCTGATTCTGACGGCATCGTCTTGAGGGAGGATGGGCTGGAGGCGGCGAGCCTGTTCGACATGGAAACACTGGCGCGCAGCCTGTGGGGCGAGGCGCGCGGCGAAAACGAGGACGGACAGGTCGCTGTCGCGTGGGTGATGCGCAACCGGGTGCGGGCGGCGAGGGATTTTATTGCCCGGCAGGGCCGCGCGCATCCGCTGTTTGGAGACGGGACGCTGGTGGGCGCGTGCCGTGCGCCACGGCAGGTTTCCGCCTGGAACCCCGGCGACCCCAACGCGGTCAAACTGGCGCAGATCGGATTTGACGATGCCGCATATTGCCGAGCCTTTGCCATTGGGGCGCAGGTATGGGGCGGGTTGATTAGCGATCCAACAGGCGGCACCACGCATTACCACCGCCATGACATCGAACCCGTCTGGGCAAAGAGCATGAAACCCACGGCGCTGATCGGCGCGCATATGTTTTATGTGTGAGGTGAAAACCGGAGGCGGCAAGATGAATGTTACCCGGAGATCGGCCTATAAAAATGCGTTCAACGAATATATGCGGCGTGGAACGCCAATCCAAGCAAGGTACCGCCCGGCGCATCGCTGGAAGATGAATTGGGGGGGACATTGTATCGCATCTACGATAGTTGGGGCACGGAACTAAACGCCGTTGTGGACATTGACTCCGATGGGAGCGGTTACAGATAATCTATCTATAAAAAATGTCTAACCACGGAGGGAGGATAGTGTGAAAAAAACCCCTTATACTTCTCGAATATCCCAAAGAAATGCTATCCAGCGCCACAAGCAAACTCACAATCAGAGAAAAGCCGATAATCCGCGTACTATGCCGCATATTAATTTTTTCATTGGCAATTTTTTTGCGATAAATCAGCCGCTACACCAGTTCCCACCAACCCACATAGGTTGCGGCGGGAATCCAGCCTAGCACCCGGGTAAAAACTAGATTTGCGCCATCCGCTGTTGCCCAATGCAAATCCTCATCGGTTGGGTTTGGCATTGCATTAACCGCCTGCTGTATCAAATCCCACTTTAGAATAACTGCCAGATTAATGAGCAGATAACAGACCAGGATGGCCGCTAGCAGCCGACCCTCGCGCCACCACTTTTGCGCTTGCGGGGTAGACGAAAAAACCATTGGAGGCACAAGAATGATGTATGTCCAGAACCAGTAATTCATGCAGATAGCGTAATAGATAATGATTTACTTGGAAACGCCGGACAGACGCATTCCAAGTGCCGGCATTTCTGCAAGGGACGGAATGGGGCGGCGCCAAATAGACTGACCGGCGCCTGTGATCCATGCGTAAGGACGCCCACCCAGGAAAGCGGACGCCGGATGGCGGGCGGGAGAATGATGGGGGATGGATTGTGTCTTTAACCGCTTTGCGGCTAATACCGAACTGTGATGCGCACCGGCGTGTCGCCGGGCAGGGCGGTGAAAACGGCATCCTCCAGTTCCGGCAGGCGATAGCTGGCCGCTGCGTCGCGGGAAAAGCCATAGCCTTCCGTCGGCAGGCCAAGCCAGTTTTTGGTGAGCCTGCGGTTGCCATCCTCATCATGATAGAGCGACAGGGCATAGCTACCGGGGGCTGGAACCGGGATGCAGACACGCATTTCTCCCGCCTTGGCCGGAACGCGAATACGCGCCAGACGTCCCCCCTTTTTCAGAAAATCCTCCTGCCTGTCGCCGTACAGCATGATGGTAACGTCTCCCTTGGCCGAGCGCAGGCCGGAGATGGCAATCTGCAGGCGCACCGGGTCGTGCGCGTTGCAGACGCCGTCACTCGCGGTTCCGGCCCTGCTGCTTGCGGTCTGGAAAAAAATTAACAGGACAGGCAGCAGATATAAACGTAAGAACAGGGGCATCCAGCAAGCCATGGTGGAAGTGATGGGCCTGCCTGGCTTATACTGCACCTGCCGCCATTATGCCCGGATAAATTGCCATGCCTGAGACGCCAGAAATTTCCGCCACCGCCCGCAAATTCGGCTATCCCGGAAACTGCATCGCCGTAACGCCCCACTGGCTGGTGCTGTTGCGGCCGCAACAGGTTACCTATGGCGCGCTGGTTCTGGTCTGCCGGGAGCCGGTGACGGCGTTTGGCGATGTCAGCGCGGATGCGCTGGCGGCGCTGCACCCGGTTGTGAAGAATATCGAGCGATTATTGCTGGATGAAATGTCCTATCAGAAAATCAATTATCTGATGCTGATGATGGTGGATCCGGACGTGCATTTTCATGTGATCCCCCGTTATGAAGGCGTCCGGGAATTTGGCGGGCTGAGCTTTGCAGATGCGGGGTGGCCCGGGCCGCCGCGCCTGGATCAGGCGGTCAGCCTGCCGGCGGATGGGGAACAGGCGCTGGTGCAGAAATTGCGAGCGAAATGGGGCGGCGGGTGAGCCGGCGCCACACAGGCGCAGGGCTGATCAATATCTATCTGGTACGGGAAACAGCCAGGCCGTTATTGTTTTCACTGCTGATTACGCTTGCGGCGCTGCTGCTGGAGCGCACTTTGCGCCTGCTGGAGCTGCTGACCAGCCATGGCGGACCGCTGGAACTCGTCTTTCAACTGACGATCAATCTGCTTCCGCATTATCTGGGACTTGCGCTGCCGGCGACTTTCTTCATCAGCCTGTTTGTGGTGATTACAAAATTCGATTCGGGAAACGAGCTGGTGAGTATCAGCAACGCCGGGCTTTCCCTTTATCATATTATCAGGCCCATGGTGGTGACCGGGCTGGTGTTCGCATTTATCAGCGTGGCGCTGTTCGGCTATATTCAGCCTTATAGCCGCTATCTGTACCGGGAGATTATTTATGTGGTTACGAACACGGCCTGGAACGCCACTTTGAATGAACGTGTTTTTGCGAAGCTTGGCGATGGCTTGACCATTTACGCCGACGAAGTGGACGCGACGGGACACAAGCTTTCCGGCATCTTTGTCCGTGAAGTTAATGAGGACAACGAGGTCATCACAACAGCGGCCAGGGGCGCGCTGGTCGTCAACGAGGCGCATACCAGGCTGCAATTAGTATTGCAGGACGGTGTGCGGACGACATTGGGCAAGGGCGTGGAAGCCATGACCATCAGTTTTTCCAACGTGAGTCTTGGCCGGGATTTTGCGTTTGATGCGGCGCCGTTCCGTCCGCGGGGCAAGGATGGCCGCGAAATGACGCTGACCGAATTGTGGACGCTGACGCAGGAAACGCCCGAGGGCGGGCAGCGCAATATATGGGTGGCGGAATTTCATAGCCGCATGGTGCGCGCAGCGTCGCTGCCCGTGCTTCCATTCCTGGCGATGGCGATGGGCATCGCGAGCCAGCGGGCCAGCCGCAGCACGGGGATAGCCGCCGGGGGGCTGATTCTCGTATTGTATCACCATGTGATTCAGCTTGGCGGCAGTCTGGTGGAGAATGGAATATTTTCCGCCGCAACGGCGATCTGGCTGCCTTTCATCCTATTTGCCGGCTTTTGCCTGGGGACATTCCACCTGAGCAACGCGTCCCCCGGCGGAAACCCCTTTGATCCACTTTTCTCCAGAATTGAAAACGGGCTGGCCGCGCTGACCCGCGCCCTGCGGCCAAAGAGTCAGACACCGGCATGATTTTCGCCCTCTATCTGACCCGGGTTTTCTTGCTGAGCGCCGGCACTGCGTTTCTGGCGCTTGGGGCGTTGGCGGAGCTTCTGGATTTGCTGGATAATGCAAATAGCGTCATGGCTCAGGACGGACGCCTTGCCGCCCTGGTGCGTTATGCGGCGTTGATCACGCCCACGATTGCCGCCAGCGTGATACCCATCGCCACACTGATCGGTGCGCTGGTCGCATTTGGCAATCTGGGGGGTAATAATGAAATCGTCGCCATGCGCAGTGCGGGGATGACCCTGTATTGGGTTGTGCTTCATCTGGCACCGGCGGCCCTGCTTATAGGGCTGGGTTATTTCACGCTTCAATTCATCGTAGCTCCGTATACGGAAATACAGGTGTATGAGATGCTGCGCGATCATGAATCCGGGGACCAGGCGGGAGGCCAAAGCCCGCCTGGATACGCTTCGGCGAACGGGGCTTTCTGGATAGGCTCCGGCCCCCTGCTCATAGCGTTCGGCTCAGTCGGCGACAAGGGCAGTATAATTACAGATGTAACCCTGTTTTCGCGTGATGCGGACGGCAGAGTGGTGCGTTATATGCGTGCCCGTCAGGGAAAATTCACGGTGGATGGATGGCGGTTTGATGGTGTCAGCGCCCAGCGCATCGGCGGTTCGGCCGCCGTTACCGGGGAGGGAGAAACCTTCATGTTGGCGGGAGGGCCGCAGCCCATAGACATAATGGCGGCGACAATTCCCAACGCCCGTCTGCGATTAACGGCGCCAGGACGTTCCGCAACAGATGTCTGGGCCGGGGGCAATAGCCCGGCTGCGGCGCAGACCAATTTTTTTGAGGCCACCGCCGCGCCATTTGTGCCTGTTATCATGCTGTTGGCCGCAGCGCCACTGGCGCTTGGCACGGCCCGGCATCCATCGCGGGCGCGCGATATCGGGGTTGCGCTATGCGCAGGCTTTGGGTATCTGCTGACCTGCGGGGTGTTCAGGTCGCTGGGTGAATCAGGTGTCATGCCCGCCCTGCTGGCCGTCTGGGGGCCCATCGTCATATTTGCTCTGGCCGCCGCCAGCATACTGGCGCATGCAGAGGGATAGATCTGTGAGTGTAAAAATTATACCCGTAACCGGCAAGAAGCTGTTGCGGCGTTTTATAGAAGTTCCGTACACGGTGCACCGTGATGACCCGCTATGGATCCCGCCTTTGCGGGTGGAGCGCGCGCAGACCTTTTCACCGCGTCATAATGAATTCTTCCGCCAGGCCGAATTCGGGCTGTTCATTGCCGAAAAAGATGGGCGGGACGCCGGGCGCATCAGCGCGCAGGTTGACCCATTGCTGAGTACCGCGGGCATGCCAGGCACGGGACATTTTGGCTGTTTGAGCGCCATTGACGACAAGCAGGTAATGGCTGCCCTGATAGGTGCTGCTGAGGGTTTTTTACGAAGCCGCGGCAAAAATCGCATGCTGGGCCCTTTCAGCATGTCTATCAAGGAAGAGACGGGCCTGCTGGTCGAGGGTTTTGATACACCGCCCATGTTGCTGATGGGGCATGATCCCGTTTATACCGGTCCGCGTCTTGAAGAGCTTGGCCTTGCCAAGGAAAAGGATATGTATGCCTACCTGGTGGATTTGACGGTGCCCATGTCCAAAGCCGGAACAGCCATGTTACGCCGCCGCCCGGCGGGTAATGTTGTTCTGCGCGGGCTGGATTTTTCCAACTACGAAAATGAAATTAGCACGCTCGTGGATATTTTTAATGATGCCTGGAGTAGTAATTGGGGCTTTGTTCCCATGACCCAGGCCGAAACCTCGGCGCTGGGTAAACATTTGCGGCTGCTGCTGGACGAGCGCCTGGTGCGGTTTGCCGAGGTGGATGGCCGGCCGGCGGGGTTTATCGTCGTCCTGCCCAATATTAATGAAGCCATTCGCGACTTGCAGGGAAAACTGTTTCCGTTTGGCTGGGCGAAATTTCTGTGGCGGCTGAAAGTGCGGGGTGTCCATAGCGCCCGGGTGCCATTGATGGGGGTGCGCCGCGGTGTGTCAGGCACCCTGCAGGGCGCGGCCATGCCGTTCCATTTGATCGCTTCCGTTTGGGATGCCACTATCGAGATGGGGTTTCGCCAGGTGGAGATGTCCTGGATTCTGGAAGACAATTTACCTATGCGGCATATTCTGAAGAAATTCGGCGCAAGGCCCTACAAGACCTATCGCATCTACGGCAAGTCATTGTGACAAAATATACGGCTCTCGTGCTGGCGGGCAGCAGGGGCGCGTCCGATGCGCTATCCGAAACTTCCGGAATGGCACATAAGGCGCTTATAGAAATTGGCGGCCGGAGCATGCTGGAGCGGGTGGTGCAAACCCTGCTGCGCTGCGGACGCATCGGAGACATTCTTGTCTCCGTCACGGCCCCGGAAACGATGCCCGCCCTGCCGGGTCTTTCCCCGGAAATGGCTTCCGGGCGGGTGCGGCTGATCCCGGCATCGCGCACCCCAAGCCAGAGCGTGATGTCCGCCATTCAGTCTCTGGAAAATGCCTGGCCGGTACTGGTGACAACCGCCGATCATCCGTTGCTGAGCGATGAGATGATTAATTACCTGCTGGATCATGCGCCGGGCGAGATGACCGCTGTGGCCGGTATTGTGGAACGGGCGGTGATTGAGGCTGCCTATCCGCAGACCAGCCGAACTTATCTGCGTTTTCGAGATATAGCGTTCAGCGGGGCGAACCTGTTTCTCCTGCGCAATCCGGAGGCGCTGGGAGTAGTCAGGTTCTGGCGTCTTGTGGAGGATAACCGCAAGCACCCGTTGCGGCTGATGGCGGCGCTGGGTATTGGCATTGTCCTGCGCTTTGTGTCGGGGCGGCTCTATCTGGGGCAGGCGCTGCAGCGGCTTGGAAGAAAGTGCGGCGCCCGGATTGGCGTGGTGCGGCTGCCCTATGCAGAAGCGGCCATCGATGTAGACAAGGTTTCTGATCTGGCGCTGGTCAGAGAGATTTTAGGCTAAACGGCGGGGCGCAGCCTGCCGGGTCCCTGCCGGTGGTTCCGGGACGCGGAAAAGCCGCGCACGAGGGTTTCGGCCTTGGTCATATCTGCCGGGCAGTCGACTTCGCACCAGCCAAGCCCTTCGATGGAAACCGTGCCGACGGAGCCGTAATTATTTTTCGCTAGCCAGTCGACGGCGGACAAATACCATCGTTTGAAACCATCGGAGCCTCGCAGAACGGTTTCCATTGCGGATTTCATCAAGGCAGCGCCCTCCGGCGTGAGACGCAACATGCCGATCGATTCGCCGCTGGTTTCCGCGCTGCTTAACGTCTTGCCGATGGCGCACAGATGCAGGCCATCCGTCTGCACTTTCATGTCATCGTCATCATAACGGGCCTTGCGGTCGATGGTGACATTCACCGGGGCTTGTGACTCGCGCAATAATTTTTCCAGAACGGCCGGTTCAAACAGGGTATCGCCATTGAGAATTAGGCCGCCATCCCGGAGTTCATCGGCAGCCAGATAGAGGCTGGCCAGATTATCCGAAACGGTGAAAAACGGATTAAACAGCACGCGGACGTTCAGGCCATCCGGTTGCATCCGCGCGGCGCAGACCTCCACCGCCTGCGACTGGAAGCCGCTGACAATCACCACCTCGCTTATGCGGGATCCGGCCATGCTGCGCAATTGCCACTCCAGAAGCGGGCGGCCGCTGATTGGCACCAGGCACTTGGGCAGGTTGGCGGTATAGGGAAGCAGCCGCCTTCCCTGACCCGCGCTTAGAATGACAGCTTTCATAACCCCCCGAAAAACCCGGACATAATTTTGACGCGCCAGGAAACCGGCGCACCGATGGACTGTGTAGCATGGACCATTTGGAGCCGAAATAATAATTATGTTCTGTTTGCGGCCCTTCGGCCTGCTGCTGTATACGGTACTGGCGCCGTCCAGTTAAATTTCAGGATGTCTAGCCAGGGATGCTGCACAAATATAGACCGAATAGCGTCCTCCAGTTATGTGCTGGTTTTAGGGATGTCTGGCGAAACTGGACCGCTGACGTCCTGCTGCGCCGTCTGATCAGCAATGCCTCCCTGCTTTTGGGAGGTAAAGCCGTCACAGCGGTTTTTGGCATTGGATATCTGGCGCTGGCGGCGCGGGGCCTGAGCCTTGAGGCATTCGGCACACTGATCCTGATCCATACCTATACCCAGGCCGTGGGGGACATTACGAAGTTTCAGTCCTGGCAGGTTGTGTTGAGTTATGGCACACCCGCCTGGAATGAGGGACGAAAAGGCGATTTTCGGCGCATTTTACGGTTTTCAGTCAGGCTCGACCTTTATGGCGCCGTGGCGGGCCTGGCATTGGCGTTGCTGGGTATCCCGCTGGCGCAAACACTATTCGGATGGTCCGCGGATACGGCGCACTGGGCCACAGTGTATGTCCTGTCGGTGGTTTTTTTTGATGTCGCGACGAGCACCGGAATATTGCGGCTTTTTGATCGTTTCGACCTGACGGCCCTGCAAAGCAGTCTGGGCGCCTTTATCCGGCTGGTTGGAACCGCGGCGGCCTTCATCTACGGCTGGGGTCTGCCATTTTATCTGGCCGTCTGGATGACCGCCCAAATTTTCCCGTGTCTGGTATTGATTGGTATGGCAATGCGGGTTCTACGTCACCAGGGGGCGTTTGAGACGCCGAGGGAACGTCCCGATGTGACGGGCGGCGGCTGGCGCCCCGATCGCCAGGTGTGGGGCTTTGTGTGGTCCGCCAATCTGAACACCACCTTGCAGCTTGTTCTCACCCATTTTGGCACCCTCGCGGTAGGGGCCATGCTGGGCGCGCCAGCGGCGGCGCTTTACCGGATCGCCCGGCAGATTACCGAGGCGATCGCCATGCCGGTCAAATTACTGACCCCAACGATCTACCCGGAACTGGCCCGGCTGGCCACCCGCAGGGCATTTTCCGAGATCCGCAGATTCATGTTGCGGGCATCCGTGCTGGCTGGCTTTGGGGCAACTGCGCTGATCTGTGTCCTGGTCTTCGCCGGGCCCTGGTTACTGCTGACAGTGGCAGGGGATAATTTTACACCTGCCTATGGGGTAATGGTCGTTTTGGCGCTAGCTGCGGCCATCCGTCTTTGGTCTTTTCCACTGGAGCCGATGCTGATAACTTCCGGCCGGGCGGTGGCGGCATTCCAGGTTCGTCTGGTGACTACAATACTCTATATAGTCCTGATGTTCTTTTTATGTCCAAGACTAGGTCTGATGGGTGCCGGATATGCCCTGGTAATAGCATCCCTGACAAATCTTGCCGGGCAGCTCATGGTGGCCGAAAATTGGTTTCGGCAGAACCGGGCCGCAGGGTAAAAGTAGGATGCAGGTTTCGCGGAAGCGATATTCACCATACAGATTCGATATATAAATACGGAATCTGGCAGGGGTTGGGAGACTTTGAGGTATGAAGGTAGAGGTATGAAGGAAGTTCTGCCTTCCAGTTCGGGTGGGGGGATTTACCGGCCTGCGGATTTCGATACTTTAACGCAGGCTTTGGATTACGCGGCCCAGCAACAGACGGGTCTTGGTTTTTATACCGGCAAGGGCGAGCTGCTGGAGACCCTTCTGTATTGCGATCTGCGCGATCAGGCCCGGAGCATCGCCAGACGGATGAGGGCGGCAGGGCTTGGCGTGGGCGAACGCGTGGCGATAGTGGCGGATACCGACGCGGATTTTGTGCGCGCGTTTTTTGCCTGTCAGTATGCGGGCCTGGTGCCTGTTGCCATGCCATTGCCGATGGCCTTTGGCGGGAAGGCGGGATATATCAGCCATATTCGCCGGATGATCGAAAGCTCAGGCGCAAGCGCCATCCTGTGCCCGGGGCCGTTACTGGACATGTCCGAGGCGGCGGCCGAGGGGCTGGGGTTAAAAGTGGTTGGCACGCTGGCGGTATTCGATACGACACCCGATGATGGCGCACCGCTTCCGGAAATTTCGCCCGAACATCTTTCCTATCTGCAATATTCTTCGGGCAGTACGCGCTTTCCTCTGGGCGTGGCTGTGACGCAGCGAGCGCTGATAAGCAACTGCCGGGCGATCACGCAACATGGTTTGAAAATTACCGCCACGGACAGATGCGTGTCGTGGCTGCCATTTTATCATGACATGGGGCTGGTGGGATTCCTGCTGGTGCCAGTGACGACGCAGATGCCCGTCGATTATATCTCGACACGCGAATTTGCCCGCCGTCCGATGATCTGGCCAACCCTGATTTCACGCAATCGCGGTACTTTGTCCTTTAGCCCTTCCTTTGGCTATGATTTGTGCGCGCGGCGGGGCGCCGGCGGCGCGGTCGGCGAGGATCTTGATCTCTCGCACTGGCGCGTGGCCGGCATCGGCGGCGACATGATCCGGGATAAGGTGCTGTCGAATTTTGCCGAGCGTTTCGCTGCAAGCGGTTTTCGAAAGCAGGCCTTTGTCGCCAGCTATGGCATGGCCGAGGCAACACTTGCGATCAGTTTTGCGCCACTGTCGATGGGCATCGAAACGGATCCAGTCGATCTGGATCAACTTGAGGCTACCGCAATAGCACAAATGGTAACGGGCAATGCCACCCTGAAAGGTAATGGCGCCGCGCAGCGTCACCGTAATTTTGTGCATTGCGGCCCGGTTCTGCCCGGTCATGAACTGGAAATTCGAGATTCCGAGGGTAATCTGCTGGGTGAACGCCATGCTGGACGCGTGCTGGTGCGCGGGCCAAGTCTTATGCAGGAATATTTCGGCAATCAGCAGGAAACATCCCAGACGCTTTCTAAAGACGGCTGGCTCGACACCGGCGATCTTGGTTATCTTAGCGGCGGCTCGCTGGTCATTACCGGGCGCAGCAAAGACTTGATTCTGATCAATGGCCGCAATGTCTGGCCGCAGGATCTGGAATGGGCGGTCGAACAGGAGGTGGACGGCTTGCGCAGCGGGGATGTGGCGGCCTTTTCAATTGATGAGCAGGCTGGCGAACGGGTCGTTTTGATGGCGCATTGCCGGAAAACAAGCCAGAGCGATCGTGAGGCTATTCGGCGGGCCATCATGGAAACGGTTCGCGTGCGCGCGGGGCTGGAGTGCGAAGTCATGCTCGTGGCGCCGCATAGCCTGCCGCAGACATCGTCCGGCAAGCTCAGCCGCACGCAGGCGCGCCAGCTTTATCTAAGCGGGCTTGACAGTAACCCGGACCCGGACCTGGCTGCGCGCCAGCAATCCTAGATCATGACAGATCTGGCCGCTGTTACGGGCGCGACCGGATTTCTGGGCCGCTATATCGTCCGGGCGCTGTCCGGGGATGGGCGGCAGGTGCGCGCGCTGGTGCGGCATTATCCGGTGCATGATCAGTTTTCGGACGTGAAGTTTGAAGCCGTTCCGGGCGATCTGTCGAACCCGTCTTCCTTGCGTACGCTGATATGCGGCGCGCGCAGCATTGTGCACGCCGCGGGTCTGATCAAGGCCAGAAATGCGAAAGATTTTTACAGGGTGAATGTTCAGGGCACCGCTAATCTGGTTGCAGCGGTTAACACCTCGGGCACACCGGCGCGGCTGGTGCTGATATCTTCCATGGCGGCGCGGTCGCCGCATTTATCGCCCTACGCGGCGACTAAAAACGCCGCCGAGGAAATAGTCCGCACCCGGCTATCGCCTCCTCACGAATGGATCATAGTCCGGCCCGCAGCGGTCTATGGACCCTGGGACAGGGAAACACTGGCGGTATTGAAGGCGGTTAGCCTGGGTGTCGCGTTGCGGCCTGGCGGCGGACAGGCGCGTGTCTGTCTGGTCCATGCCCGTGACGTGGCCGCCGCTGTCGCGATGCTGTGCGCCCGGGGGCAGGCGGGCCATCAATATGAAATCTCCGATATGCGCCGCGATGGCTATCTATGGGAAGAGATTACACAGGCCGCCGCACGGGTACTGGGCGTAAGGACAATCCCGCTCGCGCTTCCGGCATGGGCGATGCGTTGCGCCGGGGGCATGGGGTCCGTCCTGTCGCAATTTACATCGTCCCCCCCGATGTTAACCATACATAAGATACGGGAGTTACTGCACCCTGACTGGTCCTCTGCCGGGGAGCGCCAGCCTCCCGATTGGCTCTGGCAACCGCAGATCGACCTAAACTGTGGCTTCTTGGAGACAATCTCCTGGTATCAGACACGCGGATGGCTATCCGGCACCCGGAAAATGAACAGTGCGGATTGACTGTGCGTTAAAAATGTCTGAAAAAACCTATCGAAACGAAGTCAAACAAAAGGTACGGCGGGTAGCCGCGCTTATCAGCAGCGGGTGTAGGGAATTATTACGAACGGGGCGGGTAACCGTGTAGAATGTTTCGAGACGGGGGGTACGGCATATTGGCGCAGGTCAAGGAAACGGTTGGGGCGCAGATCATCGAAGTGCTGTCCAAGGTGATTCCCTCCGGAATCCCGATTTCCGATGGAACGCGGATTGCACGCGACCTGGGTCTCGATTCGGTTGCCGTAATGGATTTTGTCATGGAGCTGGAGGAGCGTTTCGATATCCTGATTCCCCTCGATCAGATTGCCGATGTTGAAACGGTTCGCGATCTAACCAGAGCTGTGGAAATACTTGTGAAAGACGCTGCCTGATGTCCATTTTCGATAAATTTGAGGATATCCGGAACATTCTGGCGGACCTCTCCCAGGGAGGGCAGAATCCGCTGGAAGTCCGTTTTGATGACATCAGGTCACCGGTGGAGGGAACCGTTGACGGCAAGCGCGTACTGCTGTTTGGCACCAGTAATTATCTTGGCCTGACCTTTGATGCGGACTGTATTGAGGCGGGCGTGCAGATGCTGCGTCAATGCGGCACCGGCACCACGGGATCGCGCATCGCCAATGGCACCTATACAGGACATGCTTCGCTTGAGAAACAGCTGGCTAAATTCTATGGCAAGCGCCACGCCATGGTTTTTTCCACCGGATACCAGGCCAATCTCGGACTGATCTCCGCGCTGGCGGCACGCGAGGATCATCTGTTCATCGATGCAGACAGTCATGCGTCCATCTATGACGCCTGCCGCCTGAGCAGCGCCGAAATCATCCGCTTCCGGCACAATGACGCCAATGATCTGGCGCGCCGCATCAGCCGGCTGAAAGGCAAGCCAGGCAGCCGGATTATTGTGACGGAAGGCATATACAGCATGCTTGGCGATACCGCGCCACTGCGGGAAATCGCCACGGTCAAGCGTGAGACCGGCGCCTATCTGATTGTGGATGAGGCGCATTCCATGGGCGTTCTGGGGGCGCATGGGCGCGGACAGTGTGAAGCGGCTGGCGTAGAAGCCGATGTGGATTTCGTTGTCGGCACCTTCAGTAAAAGTCTTGGCGCGATGGGCGGGTTTGCGGTTTCGGACCTCGAAGGCTTCAATCTTCTGAGGGTCGCGGCCAGACCCTATATGTTTACCGCATCCCTGCCGCCATCCATCGTCGCCACAGTTTCAGCGGCGCTCAAACGCATCCAGGATGACCCTTCATTAGGGGCGCGGGTGCGGGCCAATGGGCAAAGATTATATTATGGGCTTGAAAAGGCGGGGTTCTCGCTTGGGCCGCAACCCAACCCGGTAGTTGCTGTTAAAATGCCCGATCGCGATACGGCCGTGACCTTCTGGAAATATCTTCTGGCCGAAGGCGTGTATCTCAACCTTGCGCTGCCGCCCGCAACTCCTGGAAGTCTCGCCCTGCTGCGCTCTAGCGTAAACGCCCAGCATTCGGATGAGCAGATCGATTTCGCGATCGCGGCGATCTGCCGCGTGGGCAGGCGGATGGGTTTGATCGAAGCCGCCCGGTTCAAACAGCCGGTAAAACAGGCGGAGAAACTGGCCCTGCCGGCCGAATAATCCGGATCAATGCAGGGTTGGGGCGCGGGCGGGTAACCGCCCCATGGCGGCATCCTGAACCAGCGAATGCAGCGCCTGCCAGTCCGGTATCAACGCCTGATGTCCAGCGTCAATCATCGCCTGCAAGCCTTTCGACGCAAAATTTAGCGCCGCTGGCGCGCCATCCCTGGCAACCAGGTATTTGGCGGTAACCAGAAGATCGTGCGTCGAAATCATTTGATACTCCGAAATGAGTCATGAGCTGCTGTTATAGTAGCAAGCCCCATGCCAGACCTGGATTATATAATCAGTTG
The DNA here is from genome assembly GCA_009693835.1 of Alphaproteobacteria bacterium. Lineage (GTDB taxonomy): Bacteria > Pseudomonadota > Alphaproteobacteria > UBA11222 > UBA11222 > UBA11222. Next base: position 333 of record SHWM01000045.1, on the reverse strand, counting down.
AAATATCTAATAAATTTAGCGCGGTCAGGTTATGCGCGACGGCATTTTTTCCCCGTGGCGCCCCAAAACCTGCCGCTGTTTCCAGGCTTAAAGATCCTGGAGAACGGCGCTATCCCCCCGGCGCACGAGGCCGCCCCGGGCGACCCGGCAGGCGGCCCCCGCCCGCCATCCGGGCGTCAGCGCCCTGCGCAGGCCCTTATGGGCCTTTTCCATAACCGAACAGGGGTCGCATTCGTCGGTGATGACCAGCACCGCCTCACCGACCTGCAGCCGTGTTCCCACGCGGCCTGTAAGATCAACGCCCCGCACCAGCAGATTGGCGCGCCGGGTGGT
>SHWM01000044.1 GCA_009693835.1 Alphaproteobacteria bacterium | reverse complement strand
GTGGCGATGTACAATCGGGGTGTTTCTCCCATTGGCAGTGTTAGCAGCGATGCGCTGATGCGCATGCGGCAGAATAACCGCTTTGAGGCGACCGAAGATTTCGCGCGTCTGAACGAGCCCGATATCATTCTGATCTGTGTGCCGACCCCGCTGGATACGCACCGCGAACCGGACATGACCTATATTGTAAAAAGCGTCGAGGCCATTGCAGCCTGCGTGCGGCCTGGCCAGCTTATCGTCCTGGAATCCACGACCTATCCCGGTACGACGGATGAGATCATGCGGCCGGTTCTGGAACGCGGCGGGCTTCGTTCCGGGCACGACATTTTCCTCGCTTATTCCCCCGAACGCGAAGACCCGGGCAATCCGCAATATAAAACTTCGGGCATTCCAAAGGTAGTGGGCGGCGACGGCGAGGAGGCCCTGCAACTGGCCTGCGCTTTCTATTCCGGTTTCGTGCCCCAGGTCGTGCCGGTTTCCAGCACGGCGACGGCTGAAGCCGTAAAGCTGATGGAAAATATCTTCCGCTCGGTCAATATCGCGCTGGTGAACGAGCTGAAACATGTCTATGGCCGTATGGGCATCAATATCTGGGAGGTCATCGAGGCGGCAAAAACCAAGCCCTTCGGCTTCATGCCGTTTTACCCCGGGCCGGGGCTGGGCGGCCACTGCATTCCGATTGATCCGTTTTATCTGACATGGAAAGCGCGCGAATATGACGTGCCCACCCGGTTCATCGAACTGGCGGGGGAGATCAACAGTCGGGCCCCCTATCAGGTTATTGACCGGCTGGTGCGGGAGCTAAGCGACCGCAAGTCCAAAAGCGCGCGGGACGCACGTATCCTCATGCTTGGTGTCGCCTATAAGAAGAACGTGGAGGATATGCGGGAATCTCCGGCCCTGGTGCTGATGCAGGAGCTGGAAGATCGCGGCGCGCGCGTCGATTATTATGATCCGTTTGTGCCCCAACTGGCGCAGACCCGCGCCCATCCCCGCCTTGCCGGGCGCCCCTGCGTGGAATGGCATCTCGATAATTTCTGCGGCCGGTATGATGTCGCGCTGATCTGCACCGATCATGACGGCGTGGATTATGACGGGCTGGTCGGCGCGATTGATCTGGTCATCGATACCCGCAACGCCACCAAAGACGTGGCGGTCGGGCGCGGGCGCATCGTGCTGGCCTGAATGGTCAGGCCAGCCAGTCCTTGAGGCGCGCCGCCGCTTTGGCCACTATTTCAGTGGATTCGGCAAATGAAAAACGGACAAATCTGTGCCCGTATTCCGGGTCAAAATCCACGCCCGGGGTGGCCGCTACGCCGGTTTCATTCAGCATGCGGCGGCAGAACTGTTCGCTGTCTTGGGTCAGATGTGAAATATCCGCATACAGATAAAATGCGCCGTCCGCAGGCGCGAAGCTGGATATCCCTGCCTTTGGGAGTTCGCGCAGCAGCAGCTCGCGATTGGCGGCATAGACAGCGGCATTGCGCCGCAATTCCTCATGGCAGTCAAAGGCCGCCACCGCCGCGTGCTGAGACAAAGTGGGCGGCGAGATGAAGAGGTTCTGGGCAATGCGTTCGACCGCGCGGCGCACAACCTCCGGCACAATCATCCATCCCAGCCGCCAGCCGGTCATCGAAAAATATTTTGAGAAGCTGTTGATAATAACGGCCTCCGGATCAAACTGAAGCGCAGTGTGCGCCAGCGCGCCATAGGTAATGCCATGATATATTTCATCAGAGATCAGCGCCATGTCATGCGCGCGGCAATGCGCAGCCAGCGCACTGAATTGTTCTTCGCCGATCATCGATCCGGTGGGATTGGCGGGGCTGGCGACCAGAAGCCCATCCAGCCGCCCATCCTTCGCCGCGCGCAGCAGAAGTTCCGGTGTTGGCTGAAATCCGGTTTGCGCCGTGCAGGGGATCAGGACCGGCTCGATGTTCAGCACTCTCATGATATTGCGATAGGCCGGATAACCGGGCGAGGCGATGGCGACCCGGCTGCCCGGATCAAACAGCGCCAGAAACGACAGCAGAAAGGCGGCCGACGAACCGGTCGTGATCACAATGCGATCCGGATTGACGCTCTGGCCGTACTGGGTGGCGTAATGCTCCGCAATGCGCTGGCGCAGCTCAGGGATGCCCAGCGCCAGCGTATAGCCGATCCGGTTTTCCCGCAGCGCGGCGTGTGCGGCGTCCAGCACGCCCTTTGGCGCGCTGAAAGAAGGTTGGCCCACCTCGAGGTGCAGCACATCCCCGCCCTCGGCCTCGCGCGCGGCGGCGGCCGCCATCACTTCCATGACGATGAACGGGCTGATGTTACTGCGGGCGGAGAGTTTCATGCGAATGTTTTACGTGGGGACGATGCTGTTGGCAAAGGTAAACCCACTGGTAACGCCTGCGAGCTTGATAAATATATCGCCCGCAGCAACGCCGGCAGAATCGCTACTGTTCTCATAATAGACATAAGTGTCACCGGCGAACACGGCAATATTTGTGGTGTTGGCCTCTGCAATCCTCGCGGCGATTTGCGCCGACGTCGAAGTTGGCGCTCAAGCTATAACTGCGGTCTGTACTGCCGCTTGCTGCAAGGCGGTGACTTTGGTCAGTAATGTACATTTCAACATATCGGCGCCGACCAAGAAATCGGTTATGAGATCAAAACTTCTAAACGTATTTCCGGATACCGTGGTTCCTGCGGAGCTGTTGGAAACTGGAGGTAAATTCCCGTTGCTCTCGAATGATAAATAATCTGCAAATTCAAAAAAATATCAAATCCCGCACTACCACTCAGTATATCTGCTCCCTTGTCACCTTGGATCAAATTATTTCCGCCATTTCCCTGAATCGTGTTATTGCCGCATCTGCCACCAAGGATGTCATCGCCCTGACCTCCTTTCAGCAGACTTCCATTGGCGTCATTACTCATATTCGATTCAATGCCGCGCTTGGACATTGCGGAGGCGTCAATCGTTGGGATGACGGGATAACCGAGATGGACAGCGGGTGTATCGAGGTCTGGAAAGCGACATTGTTGAGGTTCCCGCTTTGGACATAATTTGCTGCGCTGCTGGTAACCGTCATGGTCTTCAATACTTCACTTGAAATGCCCAAATTAATATGGAGTGGGGGATCTGCGTTTATAATCAGCGTTTGTGCTGTGGGGCCCATGCTGAGTTTGGAAAAATAATTGGATGCCGTATTGGAGTCTACGATCACTGGATCGGGAGAGCTTGTGGACGTAGCACCGCTGCCGCCGAAAGTTTTTCCCTAGGTGCCGGAAAGATTTACGTTACCTACTGCTTCCGTCGGCGTATAGCCGATATTCACACCTCCATTACTTGTTAGTCCATCACCATGTATGCCCGCGCTTGCGCCTGCTGTAATGTTTGCGATGCTTGTTTCGCTGGTGGAGCGGTCGGCGTTAATGGATGTGTCACCGGCAACCGAGTCTGAATCGAATGTCATCGCCTTACCGGAAATATTGCGGAGGTTGATAATTGCAACATTGCTGATAATAACGAGAGGAAAGGCGACGGTGGCCGCAGGGTTGAACAGAATATTCGGGGTATCGCTCCCGCCGCTGCCATTGATGGTGTCGCCGCTGGACAGGGTCTAGCCTGAGCCCGTATCACTATCCACCATGGCGTTGAAAATATCGTTACCGCTGGTCCTCGGTGATACTATCCACACGCGTTGTCAGGGTGAATGTGCTGCCTGGCGCAAGACTGGGGAATAGCGCATTTAGGGCAGTAACAGCAGTGGTTACGGTGCTGACGCTGTTGGTCACTCCCGAATAGGCATGCACCGCAGTGTTCATGTCAAAAATAAGATTCTGCCGCTGCATCTCATACACATAATGCTGCCCGACCGTCCTTTGTTCTGATCAGCAGCGCATCATTGCCCTGCGCGCCGCTGATAATGTCGATGATGATCCGACCCACCGGCATGTTGGACGCCAGTTGCGCGGTCCAGTCGGTCGAGCCCTCCGTATCAAGCGGCCGCCCCAGCAGATTATTGTAGATGCTGGGCAGGAAAGAAGCGGGCGATCCGCCGCCAGTCGGATAGCTGTACCGCGCCGCGGTTTCCGGCTGGACTGAAAACCTCTGCACAATATCCAGCAGGGACAGGCCACCATTGAAACGGCCAACCCAATAGTTCAGCCCGGGCGGATCAGGCACTCTGTTGAAATAGCCAGCATAAACCTAGGTGATTTACTCTCTTGGCGTAGGCACGTGACACCCTCCCCTAAGGGTTTCCGGCTGAATTTCCTCAGCCTACCGGGTGTCCCAGGGGGGGATAGCCTCAATTCACAGTGTAGTTGAGGTTAATTTTTCATGGATGAGTGACCGACGTAATATTGTAAGTTCATGGCCGACATGCTTATGTTAATCCTTTAGCACTTAATAGGCAGATTACTGTGGCCACGACCAGTGAGCAGATTACGCAACTCTATGTGGGTTATTTTGATCGTGCGCCAGACCCTAGCGGCCTGAACTACTGGATCAGCCGGTTTAATAGCGGTATGGGCCTGCTGGAGATTGCACAGAGCTTTTCAGTCCAATCCGAAACGAGATCTTCCTATAGCTTTCTGGCACTGCCCAGCGTCGGGTCGGCGGATGGCTTTCTGGATTCCGTCTACAGGAATTTGTTCAACCGCACCATTGACGCGGAAGGTCTTCGTTACTGGAAGGGCGAACTGGACGCAGGCAAGCCGGTGGGCCGCGTGATTGTGGACATTATCAGCGGTGCCCAGGGTGCCGATAAAACGATCGTTGAAAACAAGACTGTGGTAGGGCAATTTTACGTATCCCATCTTGTGAATAGCACCGGCGAAACTTTCCGCCTGAGCGATGCGCGTCAGGTGCTGGATAATGTCAACGCCACGCAGGCTTCCGTTGCCAGCGCAGAGAATTTGGCGCTTTCATTACTGTCTGACGGTCTAACGCTGACCTTCGATGATCCGCTGAATATTCTGGCACCTTACCAGACTGGTATCAGTCAAAGCATTCACGCGGCGTGGAATCTGTGGGAAGCTTATTTCACACGCCACGCGTCTATCGAACTGGTAATAGACATATTGCCTGCCAGCGAAAATACGTTGGCCTCCGCCGGTTCCAGCGTGACGCGAAGCACGGGCGAATTTGATCATGACAGACGCGTATTCCAAGCGGGCGTGGGCTATGAACTAGCGACCGGTGTTGATCCAAATGGAAGCGCTCCCGACGGCAAAATCAGCCTTGGCCAGAATCTTTCAGATTTTGCCTTTCGTGGCTCGCTGAACGATCCTTTGCCAGGCAGCAAATATGACGCGATTACAGTCTTTGCCCATGAAATTGGACATTTACTGGGCTTCAGCTCTGGCAGCCTCAGTTTAGGGCAGAGTGTAAATAGTTTTGATCGTTACGTGGTGGGTGTCAGCAACCCGGTCTTTGCAGGCCCCGCCGCCCTCGCGGCAAATGCCGGCAATGCTGTGCCTCTTGACCCGGCCAGCCGGTCGCATCTGGCTGACAGGCTCGATCTTATGGCGGCCAATCTCGCAATGGGTCAGGCCAGGCCCGTAGAGTTGCTCCATCTGGCCATCCTGCAGGACACCGGCCTGCCGGTTTCCCTGCTCGGCGTCGATACGCTGGTCTAGTTTGGCCCGGCGCCTTTGGGGCGCTCTGTACTCCCCTGATAATACTGAAGGTTAGAGGTGTATGCCCCGCCAGAAAGACTGCGGGCCTGGCCTCTTCTTTTTGCGGATGCCTGGGGTCCGCCGGTTGCCGGCCGAGCCACGCATCCGATACGCATCATGCTTAAACTAAATTCATGCTTAAATTTAAGTATATATTATTATATAACGCGTATTAATAATTAAAATAGGTTTGCTATACGTATATATGTGTTTTAACCAGATATAAATTCCATAATACTAAGGTATCCGCTCGGGAAAAATAAACCAGAGCGTGATATATGCCCCCCAGAGCGAGCAGATAACCCAAATCTATATTGGTTATTTCAACCGCGCCCCCGATCCCGAAGGGTTGAACTACTGGGTTGGCCGGTTGCAATCAGGCGTTTCGCCGGTCGCGATAGCGGATAGTTTTGCCCGCCAGACCGAAGCTATTTCGGCCTATAGCTATCTTGCCAACCCGGCAGGCGCCGCCGCCGAAGCCTTTTTGAATTCCGTCTACACCAATCTGTTCAACCGTGCGCCGGACGCGGCGGGGCTCGCTTACTGGAAGGGCGAGCTGAGCGCTGGCAAACCCTTGGGCCGCACGATTATCGATTTTATCAGCTGCGCACAGGGGGCAGATAAAAGCCTGGTCGACCATAACGTCGCGTTGGCCGAGAGCTATGTCGGCGGCCTGACCGGCGTGAATGGCGGCGGTTTCAGCCTGGGCGCGCCGCGGCGCGCGGCGGCCGACGCCGGGGCCACGGTCAACGCGACCGTCCAGACGGCCGATGCCCTTCACCGGCCGAGTATGGGCAATGGTTTTAGCATCACCTTTCTGGATAGCAGCGGAACGCTGGCGCCTTATTAGACCGGCATAAGACAAAGCCTGTCAGCCGCCTGGCATATGTGGGCCGCGCATTTTGCCCGCACCGCCCCCATAGAGATTGAGATTAAATACCAGCCAGGTGCGCCAGGCGTTCTGGCCACCGATGGTTCGCTCGTCGAAGTGGCGACCGGGGAAATGCTGGACGGGCGTAGGCTGACCCAGAGTGGGGTGCCCACAGAGCGTATAACCCGACACGACTAAAATAAGGCCACGGCGGATGCGCGGATCACCATCGCCACCGATCCTTCGCGGCAGGAGTTCAGGGCTTCGGCAGAGGACGCCCTAGCGCGCATAAAATTTGACGCCATTTCCATTTTCGCCCATGAATTGGGACATGGGCCGGGGTTTTGCAGTAATCTGGACAGTGCGGGTACCCCGATACAGGCGGGTTTTCTGACCAGTTATGATAAATTTGTCAGCAAATCCGGCGCCGCCTTGAACTTTGGCGGCGTAAATGTGGTGGATGCAAGAGGCGGGGCGATCCCTCTGGCCGCCTCCGGTCCCGCGCATGTGGACATTGGCGGTGATCTGATGGCCAGCGCGCTGGGGGCAGGCCAGATCAAGATCGTTGGCGTGCTGGATGTCTCTGTGCTGCATGACCTGGGCCTGCCGGTATTGCCGGCGGGTTTTCATACACTGGTCTGATGGTTTCCTTGCAACTGCGATCGTGCTAGTTTCCCCTTCCTAAAGCTAAACAGGATGATAGGAGGGAGTGGAATGGGCAATATCGCCATTGTGAAGGATTTAATTTCTGCATGGGAAGCTCAGGATTTGGACCGCGTGATGCGGTCTTTTACCGATGACGCGGTATGGCATAATATTCCGATGCCGGTTCTGAATGGTGTTGCGGATATTCGAAAATCCATCGCCGGATTCATCAAAATGGGAGATAAAGTCGTCTTTGACGTGGCGCATATTGCAGAATCGTCCTCAGGCGTGGTGATGACCGAACGTGTGGACAAATTTCGGATTAATGGCCAGTGGCTGGAGATTCCAGTGATGGGCACGTTTGAGATCAGGGACGGAAAGATCGCCAAATGGCGTGATTATTTTGACCTTGGGCAATTCCAGAGCCAGATGGCAACCATTTCAAAGAAAAAATCAGGCGAGTAAGAGGTTCCGCAAAAAAAGGTGAATGAGCCATGCTGGCCAAAATTTATCAGCCATCCAAAACCGCCATGCAATCCGGCAAATCCAACGCCCAGGACTGGGTCATGGAATTTGAATCCGAAGCGGCAAAGAAGATTGAACCCCTGATGGGCTGGACCGGCGCGTCGGACATGCGGAGCACGGAATTGCGTTTGCGTTTCGCATCCCGCGAGGCCGCTATCGACTATGCGGACGCTCATGGGATCACTTATCAGATCATCGAGCCGCGCCGCTCCCGCCGTGTGCTCAAGGCCTATTCGGATAATTTCCGTTCTGATCGCACTGCGCCCTGGACACATTGAGCACGTTCTAGAGCAACATGCCATCAGATAGAACCATCTGGTTCTATCTGATCAAATAAAGTTGCGATATTTTATAATATGCTAGAGCAGTTTTATGCGATTATTTGAAGATCTGGACGATTCCGGTTGATCGCATACTGCTCTGGTGCATGTGCCCGTAGCTCAGCTGGATAGAGCACAAGCCTTCTAAGCTTGGGGTCGCAGGTTCGAATCCTGCCGGGCACGCCAGATTCTGACCAGCCGGATTAAAATATTGACAGTCTGTCATCGCTCTTTCAGGTTAAAACTCCCATAGCATTTCAGGAATTTTCTCTCGCATGGAAGCATCCACCCGGCTGAGCCAGCGTATCAAATACGCTTATTCTGTTGGCAGGGCGGCGGAGGGAATTGTCATCCGGGCCTTTGAATTTTTTCTGTTCTTTTATTATGTTCAGGTGTTGGGTCTCAGCGGCAGCCTGTCCGGGCTGGCGGTTGGCATCGCGCTGATCGTGGACGCTGTCGCCGACCCTTTGATTGGCTCGATCTCCGATAATACGGGCTCGCGATACGGGCGGCGTCATCCCTTCATGTACGCCTCCATCCTGCCGCTGATCGTGACTTTTTATTTGCTGTTTACCCCGCCCAAAGGCCTTGACCAGACAGGTCTGTTTCTCTGGCTGACCGTGTTTGCCATTGTGACGCGGTCTTCCATCGCGCTGCATCATGTGCCGCATCTGTCGCTTGGCGCGGAACTCAGCAGCGACTATACCGAACGCACAAGCATCGTGGCGTTGCGCACGATCTTTGGCGCTCTGGGCTCCACGGTATGTCTGATCGCCGGGATGAATTACTATTTTGCACCCAGTGAAAAATTCTCGAATGGGCAGCTTGACCCGTCGGGATATCCGCCCTTCGCTCTCGCGATGGGGCTGCTTATGGCCGCCACCATTTTATTCAGCGCCCTGGGCACTCGCAGGCTTATTCCTTCGCTTCCCAAGGCGAGTGGTGACGAAGCGGGCGCCTGGCTACCGCGCATGCTGGGTGAGATGCGGCAGGCGCTCGAAAATCCATCATTTCGCGCCCTGTTTGTGGGGCTGCTGTTTTTCTACATCGTCGCAGGAACCCAGGCGACTCTGGGATTGCACATGTCGACCTATTACTGGGAAATGTCCTCTTCGCAGATTTCCAGCTATGTGGGTGTAGGCGGCATCGGTTTTATCGCGGCGCTTAGTGTCCTGCGGCGTTTGCATGTCCGTCTGGACAAAAAGCTGACATTTGTTCTTGGCGCCTCAGCTTTGGTCGTTCTTGTCGCGCTCGCTCCGTTTTTGAGGGAGACCGGATATTTTCCTGGCAATCATGATCCGGCGTTGTTTCCCATATTGTTGTTTCTGGTCTTTATCAGCACCTTTTTCGCGAGCATTACCGGTGTAAGCGGCGGATCGATGATGGCGGACATCGCGGATGAACATGAAATGGTCAGCGGCCGGCGGCAGGAGGGAATATTTTTTGGCGCGGCGTCCTTCGCGGGCAAATCCGCCTCTGCCTTCGGGCATGTGCTGGCGGGTATAGCTATTGACGTGATAGCCTTTCCGGTAGGCGCAGCGCCCGGTTCAATTCCTGCCGGAAAACTGACTGGGCTGGGCCTGTTCAATGGACCCGTCATGGCCCTGATCATGGTATTTGGCGTATTTTATTTTACGCGATATGATCTGAACCGCGCCCGCCATGCCGAAATTCAGCAGACTCTGCGGGACAGGAATGCGGCCGCAGGCGTTAGTCAAACCGGGAGAAATCCGGTGGGCGGCGCTCCTTGAACGCCTTCATGGCCTCTCTTGATTCCGGCGTGCGCACCTGAACATCAATGGTCCGCCCTTCGGCCTCGATAGCTTTCTCCACAAGCGCGCTGTGCGCCAGCACAAGGCGCTTGGTGGCGCGCACGGCGCTCGGGGGTTTTGCCGCCAGCCGCGCGGCAATCGCCATCACTTCCTGCATCAGCTGGCCAGCCGGAAAGATGGCGTTCACCAGGCCTAGCTGATGGGCCTTTTGCGCATCGAACGGATCCGCCAGCAAGAATAGTTCCATCGCCCGCATGCGGCCAAACATCGCGGGCATCAGCACGGTTGACGCGGCCTCGGGAACGATGCCCAGATTGACAAACGGCATACTGAAACGGGCGGTATCGGCGGCATAAACCAGATCGCAGTGCGGCAGAACGGTCACCCCGACGCCAACCGCCAGGCCGTTCACGGCAGCAATGATCGGTTTTTGCGCGGCCAAAAGTGCCGCCAGGAAAGCCGGGAAGGGCGCGTTGCCCTGTGTGGGGATGGCAGCGCCCTTGCCATCCGCCATGGTGATAAAATCACCAATATCATTGCCGGCGGTGAACGCGTCCCCGGTGCCGGTCAGTACGGTGACACGCACATTCCTGTCCTTTTGCGCGCTGTCGATGGCCCCGGCGATGGCCAGATACATTTCCGGCAACAGCGCATTTTTCTTGTCGGGCCGATTAATCCGGATCGTCTGAATATAGGATTCGCGATGGTCTTCTATGAAAGCGGTCATGCGTCGGCGATCTCCCTCACCCGATCTTTCAGGAATGTCATGTTCCGCGATAGTGTAACATTTATCAGGAACGATTGGCCATTCGCCATTTTGGGGATGATATTTCCGCTTCGGGCCGGATGGCGGAAGTACGGCTGTGGAATGCCGTTCTACAGGCTGCCCGTGCCGGATCGCGGCGGTTATTTCCTGGACGGGGGGAGGCGGGAATATGAAGCAGATGTGGCACGGCTTTGGGATGGTCATATTGGCGCTGGCGTGCCTGCTGGCCGGTGCGCCTGATGCCGCCGCGGCCTCGATCACCGTGAAAAGCAGCCATCACATTCTGGATGGCGATGATCCGGGGCGGAAGGAATTTGGCAGGCTGATCTATCTGTCAGGCATTGAAATGACTTCGGATAATCATGATTTTGGCGGCCTGTCGGGTCTCCAGATCAGCGAGGATGGGGTCCGCCTGCTGGCGGTAACTGATACTGGTAAATGGTTAAGCGCCAACCTGGTCACTGAGAAAGACCGCCTAAAGGGTCTCGACCATGTGGAGCTTTCCACGTTGCACGATGAAAACGGACAGGAGTTGAAGGATAAAACCGAAGGGGATGCAGAATCCCTGACCCTGAAACAGCGGGGAAACATTGAAGGCCCGGCCTATGTCTCCTTCGAGGGCCGCCACCGCGTCCTGTTCTATCCTGAAGGCCTTGGCGCAAAGGCCACATCCGTCGCAATGCCGGGCGGGCTGATGCTGGCGTCCCCCAACAAGGGGTTAGAGGCGTTTGACCGGCGCGCCGATGGCGCCTTCGTGGCCCTCACGGAACATTTCCTGAATGCCGAGGGCAATCATACCGGGTGGCTGATCGATGGACAGAAAATGAACCCTCTCAGCCTGCGGCGGGACGGAGAGTTTGAACCGATAGACCTGGAATTTCTGCCTGACGGCGATCTGCTGGTGCTGGAGCGCCGCTATTCAGTGGCGGGAGGACCTGGCATGCAGATCAGGCTTGTTCATGCCGATCAGATCAAACCGGGCGCGCTGCTGGATGGCGAGGTGCTTATCAACCTGACCTCGCGCTATGGCATTGATAATTTTGAAGGGATCGCGGCGCGCAAAAACGCCGCCGGCGAAACTATTATCTACGTGGTTTCAGATAATAATTTCAATATTTTACAGAAAAATCTTCTGTTGATGTTTAAACTTGAGCCGGATTAGGCAGACACGCTTTCCCTGGCGGGCGGAGCTAATTTGCAGCCGGGAAAGCCGCCGCTTCGATCTTGTTCCCATCAGGATCGAGTATAAAGGCGCCATAATAGCTGGTCATCTCGCCTTGCCGCTCTCCGGGTTCGCCGTCTCCGCGGCCGCCATGTGTAAGTGCAGCCTTGTAGAAGGCGCTAACCGCTTCCTTTGATCGGGTGCGAAGACAGATATGACACCCTGTGCCTGCGGGGACAGGGACCATATCGGGGCGGGCGTTCAGCCAGAATTCAGGGAATTTCTTTCCGAATCCGACCATACTTTCCCGATCCGCAATGCGTAAATATCCCAGTGGCGCAAGCACACGCTCATAAAAGCTCGCGCTGAGCTTTATGTTGCTAACGGGAATGGATACGTGGTCTATCATGCCGCGTCCCGGATCAGGCGCTGGCGGCAGTCGTGGCCCTGCGGGCGGCAATCTGCTTTTTCAGGCGGCGGGCGCGAAGCGACATATTGGTCTCATCCGCCTTCATGAGATAGGCGTCAAGACCGCCATTATGATCAACTGAGCGGAGTGTGCTGGCGCAGATGCGCAGGCGGACGCCCTGGCCCATGGCGTCGCTGGTAAGGGTGACATTCACCAGGTTGGGCAGATAGCGGCGGCGCGTTTTGTTATTGGCGTGACTGACATTGTTGCCGGTTAGCACGCCGGTGCCGGTAAGTTCACAGCGTCTGGCCATCTATAATACCCTCGGGACAGCAAATGAAAATGCCCCAAACGGGGCAATTGAAGGCGGATGAATAGCCTGTACCCGTCCATTCGTCAAGCGGTTACGGGCCAAATGATCCACAGCAATTATCAGGCTATAGCCGGAACGAAGCGGCTGATATATTATGGGCAGATCAATATTGGCGGGGTCAGGAACCCCAATCGGGAGCAGTCAGATGAGTGAAGCTATGCAGGACGCGCCGCGCAAAACCAGGGAAGATCGTGAAATTATTATGCCCAGCAAGCAGCTGGCCCAGAAAATGGGGCTGGGGGAGATCGCTTTTAATCCCGACTCGCTACTGGCGAAATATCGCGCTGAGCGCGACAGGCGAATCCGTCCCGATGGCAACGAACAATATCAGCAACCCAAGGGCGATTTTTCGCACTTTCTTGAAGATCCGTATGTTGAACCGGATTTCACCCGCGAACCCCTGTTTGACGAGGTCGAAGTGGTGGTGATTGGCGGCGGCTTTGGAGGCCTGCTGGCGGGCGCGCGTCTGCGGGAGGCCGGGGTCAAAAGCCTCCGCATGATTGAGAAGGGCGGCGACTTTGGCGGCACCTGGTACTGGAACCGCTATCCGGGCGCGGCCTGCGATATTGAAGCGTATATTTACCTGCCGCTGCTGGAGGAGTTGAACTATATACCGCGCAGGCGTTATACCGACGCGCCGGAAATGATGGCGCACAGCCAGGCTATCGCCCGTAAATATGATTTGTATGAAAACGCCTGCCTGCAGACCGAAATCACTGGCATGGAATGGGACGACAAGGACGGCAAATGGATCATCTCCACCAATCGCGGCGACCGCATGAAATCGCGTTTTGTGGTCATGTCCAACGGCCCCCTGCACCGGCCCAAGCTGCCCGGCATACCCGGCATAGATGATTACAACGGCCATACCTTCCATACCAGCCGCTGGGATTATCATTACACCGGCGGCGATCCCACGGGCAATCTGACCGGCCTGAAGGACAAGCGCGTGGGTATCATCGGCACCGGCGCCACGGCGGTGCAATGCATTCCGCACCTGGGGGCGTCGGCGAAGCACCTCTACGTATTTCAGCGCACGCCGTCTTCCGTGGACGTGCGCAACGACCACCCGACCGATCCGGAATGGGCCGCTAGTCTGAAACCCGGCTGGCAGAAGGAGCGGCTGGAGAATTTCAATATTCTGGTGACCGGTGGTTATGCGGAAAAAGATCTGGTCAATGATGGCTGGACTGAAATCATCCGTAATTTTCTGGTCAAGGTAGGGCAGGGCGATGGCAAGGGCGCCTCGCGCAGCGAATTGCTCGCGTTCACCGAGCTGCTCGACTATCAGAAGATGGAAGGCGTCCGGGCGCGGGTAGACTCGATCGTCAAGGACAAGGCCACGGCCGAGGCGCTGAAGCCCTATTACCGCCAGTTCTGCAAACGCCCCTGCTTCCATGATGAATATCTGCCGACCTTTAACCGCCCCAATGTGACCCTGGTGGATACGCGCGGCCAGGGCGTCGATGGGATCACGGAAAAAGGCGTCGTGTTTGATGGTGTGGAATATGAAGTGGATTGCCTGATTTTCGCTACCGGCTTTGAAGTGGGCACGGAATATACAAGGCGTTCCGGCTATGACCTGACCGGCAGGGACGGCGTGACCCTGAGCGAAAAATGGGCCAAAGGCGTTTCAACGTTCCATGGCCTGCTCACCCGCGGCTTCCCCAACTGCTTCATCATGGGCACGCTGCAATCGGGGTTCACGGCCAACTTTCCGCATGCGCTGGATCACAATGCCAAGCATCTGAGCTACATCATCAAAAAGCTGCGCGAGAGTAATGCGAAAACCGTAGAAACCACGCAGCAGGCCGAAGATGACTGGGTGCATGTTATCATTCGGAAGGCCAAACTGGGTCTGCGTTTTTATTCTGAATGCACGCCGGGTTATTACAACAATGAAGGCAGGCCGGGCGAGAGAAGCGGCCAGAACGGACAGTATGGCGGCAGTTCGGAAGTCTTCTTCAAAATCATTCAGGAATGGTGCGACGACGGCACCATGCGCGGGCTGGAAATTTCCTGATCTGCGGAGAGTTATTGGGGGGGACGGGTTGCCTGCCCCCTTTCACCATTGCTTAGTTGGCTCAGGTTTTTTTGCGAAACTGATACAGCAGTTGCTGCGCCGCCTCGCTGGCGGGCAGCGTTCCCGCCAGCACCTGCTTTTCCAGTTTTGCCGCAAGTTTTTCCGTCGCCGCGTCTTCGTGAAGCATATCGAGCAAACCGTCATGCACCTCGGACCACATCCAGGCGCGCGCCTGCGCGGCGCGGTGCCGGGACCATTCGCCGGAACCCTGCATCGCGTCACGATGGGCCGTGATGTTGTCCCATACCTGCTGCATGCCGCTTCCCGTCAGGGCGGACGTTTGCAGGACAGGCACCTGCCAATACTGGCTTTTGGGCCGCATCAGATGCAAGGCCGCCTGATGTTCCGACGCCGCGCGGCCGGCCGCTTTCAAAAATTCGCCATCGGCCTTGTTGACGATCACCAGATCGGCCAGTTCCATGATGCCGCGTTTGATGCCCTGCAGTTCGTCGCCGCCGCCGGGCGATAGCAGCAGAATAAACATGTCGACCATATCGCTGACCTGGGTTTCCGACTGGCCGACGCCGACGGTTTCGATAATCACCACATCATAACCCGCCGCGTTAGTCGCCAGCATGGCCTCGCGTGTGCGCCGGGCCACGCCGCCCAGCGCGCCGCCCGACGGGCTGGGGCGGATAAAGGCGTTGGGGTCACGCGACAATAGCTCCATGCGGGTCTTGTCGCCCAGAATCGAACCGCCTGAACGGGTGGAGGAGGGATCAATGGCCAGAACCGCAACTTTCAATCCCTGTCTGGTCAGGAAGGTGCCAAAAGTTTCTATGAAACTGGATTTACCGACCCCCGGCGCGCCAGAAAATCCCAGCCGTATCGATTTTCCGGTATGGGGCAGGATCTGGCGCAGCAATTCGCCCGCCTTTGTCCGGTCGGTGGGGCGGCGGGATTCAATCAGGGTGATGGCGCGCGCCAGCGTGCGCCGGTCGCCCGCAACCACACGGGCGGCCAGTTCTGTGATCTGCTGCATATCTGTGTGCTTATCGCTCATGTCTTCTGCCTAACCCAGATGCGAGAGTCCCGCAAGTAAGGTGCCGTTCTGGCGCCCTAATGTCCATGCCGGTGATGCAGGTCCGGCCAGTGGGCATGGGCATGGGTTTCGGGCGCATGCCTGTGCACGTGGGTATGCGGTTCACCTTCCGCCGTGGCATCGTCATGCGAATGCTGATGGTGCGCATCATGCCGGTGCCGGTGCCTGTGCTCCAGCGGCTCATGGGTATGTACATGGGAGTGGCGCTCGGTCAGGCTCAGCCACACGCCAAGGCCCATCAACGCGCCAGCAGCCAGAATTTGCATTGTCACCGGATCCGAGAATATCGCAATAGCGGCGATGGCCCCAATAAAGGGCGCGGTCGAAAAATACGCGCCGGTGCGCACTGTCCCCAGACGTTGCAGCGACATGACAAACAGCACCAGACTGACGCCATAACCCAAAAATCCGGTGACCAGCGCGCCTGCCAGAAGGGCGGGACCGGGTATTGCGGCCCCGCTCATCAGTCCTATGCCCACATTGACACTGCCCGCTATCAATCCGCGATACATGGTGATCTGCAAGGGGTCCGCGCCAGAAATGTGGCGTGTCAGATTATTATCCAGGCCCCAGGCCAGACATGCGGCGAAAATCAGCAAGGTGCCGCTGTCCAGCGAAAAAATGCCGCCCTGCCACGACAGTGTCATGGCCCCAGCGATGATCAGGGCAGCCCCCAGTAATAATCTGGGGCCGATATGTTCGCGAAATACGAGGGCCGCAATGGCCACAGTGGCGATAGCTTCGAGGTTAAGCAATAACGAGCCGCTTGAAGCGCCGGTCAGTGAGAGGCCAAACATCAGCATGACTGGGGCGGCTATTCCGCCCGTCAGAATCGCGGCAGCGAGCCATGGCATGTCTGCGCGTGCAAGCGGCGCTTCGCGCGGCGGCTGGCCGCCGGTGCGGCGCAACAGGGTAAGGACGCCCAGGCCAATACCGGCGCCCAGATAGAGTAGCCCCGCAAGCAGCCATGTCTGAACCCCGCCCAGCAGCATTTTTGCAAGAGGCGTGGCAAGACCAAATAGCGCTGCGGATAAAAGCGCCAGTAGCGCCGGAGTGCGCGCAAACAAATTCATTCTACGGCGTCCGGACCGCCGCCAAACTGGCGCATCGCCCATTCATACATGGCGATGTCGTGACTATATTTGCCGTTGTCGATCTGGTTCTCGCGGTTGCAATGCGGACATGCAAATGACTTCGCGTCGCGGATTTCCAGAAGGCCGAGTACGGTTTTGGAGCCGCATTCGGCACAGAACAGATCACCGGTGGAAACGATGATCATTAGTATTTTGCGCGGTGGCGTTGCAGCGCGAGTTCGGTGAAATGCAGGGGTACGCCCATATTCTCGCCAAACGCCTTGACAAGGGTCATGTCCTTTTCGGCGACCTTCGCCAGTGTGCCCCCATCAGGCCCAACCTTGGTGAACAGCGCCGTCAGGGTTTTGAAATTGCGCAAGGCCCAGCTGTCACCCGTGCTCACAGAGGCGATCTCGATCATTCGTTCTTCGGCGATGCCTGCGGCGCGGGCCAATGACAGCGCCTCATCGACGACATTGAGGGTGGCGAGGGTCATCAGATTATTGCACAGCTTCATGGCCTGTCCCATGCCGACCGCGCCCATGTGAAATACGCCTTCGCCGACGATGGAAAATATCGGCCGGGCGCGTTCAAAGCTTTCGGCGTCGCCGCCCACCATCAGGGTCAGCGTCCCGGCAATGGACCGTTCCTCGGCGCCGCTGACGGCGGCATCGATCACTTTGATGCCGCGCTCCGCACAAATTTCCGCCATGCGCTGGCAGGTGGTTGGGCTGATGGTGCTGTGGATGATGATCAGCCCGCCCGCCTTCATGCCGGCCAGCAGACCATCCCCCTGGCCGCGCCCGGAAATGACTTCCTCGACCTGCCGGTCATTGATGACGACCAGTTCGACAATATCGCATTTCTCACCGATTTCGGCAGTGGACCCAACCATTTTCGCGCCCAGGGCCGCGACATCGCGCATGGCGTCCGGGTTCAGATCATAGACCGTCAGATCCACCCCGGCCCGCGCCAGATTCATGGCCATGGGCTTGCCCATATTGCCAAGCCCGATAAAACCGACTTTTTCTTTCATGCGATGGTCCTCCGTTCGCGCCGTGGCCGCGATCACGGGCATCAGCCCTGTAATCCTATCAGATGTCCGGGAACAAATGCACATCTGCATATTCCTGAAATGACCGATTCCTTGCCTCACGGACGTATCAGGGCTAACAATGACCG
This sequence comes from Alphaproteobacteria bacterium, assembly GCA_009693835.1. Lineage (GTDB taxonomy): Bacteria > Pseudomonadota > Alphaproteobacteria > UBA11222 > UBA11222 > UBA11222. The sequence goes on along the minus strand of SHWM01000044.1, from coordinate 2,876 downwards.
GCATGCGCAACGGGAGTTTATGAATGAAGCTAGGGGTTATTGGCGGCAGCGGCGTCTATAATATTGAGGGGCTGGAAAATGCCGAATGGCGGCGGATTTCTAGCCCCTGGGGGCAACCATCGGATGCGCTGCTGTATGGCCAGCTGCACGGCGTGGAGGTGGTGTTTCTGCCGCGCCACGGGCGGGGACACGTTCATTCGCCCACCGGTATCAACTACTGCGCCAATATAGACATACTGAAACGCGCCGGGGTGACCGACATAGTATCGGTTTCCGCCTGTGGATCGTTTCGCGAGGAATTGTCTCCGGGGACTTTCGTCATTGTCGATCAGTTTATCGACCGGACCTTCGCCCGGGAAAAAAGTTTCTTCGGTAATGGCCTGGTGGCGCATGTGTCGATGGCCAAACCAGTGTGTTCGCGGCTGGGGGATATGCTTGAAAAGGGCGCGGCGGCGGTGGGTATCCCCCATGCCCGGGGCGGGGTCTATCTGGCCATGGAAGGGCCGCAATTTTCTTCGCTTGCTGAATCCAATATGTACCGCGCCCTGGGATGTGACGTGATCGGCATGACCAATATGCCGGAGGCAAAACTGGCGCGAGAAGCCGAAATCTGTTTCGCCACGGTCGCCATGGTGACGGATTATGACTGCTGGCACCCGCATCATGAGGCGGTGGATGTCGCCTCGGTGATCAAGGTTCTGCAAGACAACGCCAGACATGCCGGGGACCTGGTGAAACAGGTTGTGCAACAGATTGCAGGCGCTGCTGCGCATAGATCGCCGTGCCCTCAGGGCTGTGACCAGGCGCTGGAAATGGCGTTGATGACGGCCCCTGACAAGCGCGACGCGGCATTGATGGCAAGGCTGGATGCGGTTGCGGGCCGTGTATTGAAGGGAAATCCAAAGTGATAGCGAAATATATCCGCGCCATTCCCGATTATCCAAAACCCGGCATCATGTTTCAGGACATCACCACCCTGCTGGGTGATCCTGTCGGGTTTCGTAAAGCCGTTGACGGGCTGGTGCAGTTTCATGCGGGTCTGCGCATCGACAAGGTGGCGGGCATCGAGGCGCGCGGCTTCATTCTGGGCGGGGCGGTGGCGCATCAATTGTCGTGCGGATTTGTGCCCGTTCGCAAACCTGGCAAACTGCCCTACAAAACCATCGGCGAGGATTATGCGCTGGAATATGGCACGGACCGTCTTGAAATTCATGCCGACGCCATCAAACCGGGCGATACTGTATTACTGGTGGATGATCTCATCGCCACCGGGGGTACGGCCGAGGCGGCCATCAAGCTGATCGAGCGGCTGGGCGGCAAGGTGGTGGCGTGCAGCTTTGTCGTGGACCTGCCGGATTTGGGCGGGCGCAGGCGGCTTGAGGCGCTGGGCAAGGAGGTGCTCACGCTGACCACATTTTCAGGAAAATGATGCACCAATGAAAATCGGCGGCAAGGCGTGGCGCTCTATCTGGGTGAACTCGGATGGCTGGTCTGCCGGTGTCATTGATCAGACAAAATTGCCGCATGCTTTCGTGACCGCGAGGATCGCAAGCGCGGAGGCGGCGTCGCAGGCGATCAAAAGCATGATGGTGCGCGGCGCACCTTTGATCGGTGCTACGGCGGCCTATGGAATGTGCATGGACTTACGCGAAGATGCGTCCGATGCGGCGTTGAACGCGGCTTATGAACTCCTGCTTGCGGCGCGCCCCACCGCCGTGAACCTGCGGTGGGCGCTGGATGAAATGCGCACGGCCCTTGCGCCCCTGCCGCCAGCCATGCGGGTTCAGACGGCCTATGCGCTGGCGGCGAAAATCTGCGACGACGATGTATCGATTTGTGAAAGAATTGGCCAGCATGGCCTGAAACTGATCGAAGCGGCGGCTGGAAAAAGTTCGGCGCGGGAGGTGAATATTCTTACCCATTGCAATGCGGGCTGGCTGGCAACAGTGGACTGGGGCACCGCACTGGCGCCGATTTACATGGCGCATGACGCGGGCATAAAACTGCATGTCTGGGTCGATGAGACGCGGCCGCGCAACCAGGGCGCGTCCTTGACCGCGTGGGAACTGGGCCAGCATGGTGTGCCGCACACGATCATTGCCGATAATGCGGGCGGGCATCTGATGCAGCATGGCCGCGTCGATATGTGCATTGTCGGTACCGACCGCACCACCGCTCGGGGCGACGTGTGCAACAAGATCGGCACCTATCTGAAGGCGCTGGCGGCGTTTGACAATAATGTGCCATTTTATGTGGCGCTGCCTTCCACGACCATTGACTGGAGTATTGAAGATGGCGTTGCGTCCATCCCCATCGAGGAGCGCGCGCCCGAGGAATTGACCCGCATTACGGGCCGCACGCCGGATGGCGGCCTGTGCGAGGTGGACATTGCCGCCCCTGGCAGTCCGGCTGGCAATTATGCCTTTGACGTGACGCCGGCGCGGCTCGTCAGCGGGCTGATCACCGAACGCGGCCTGTGCGCCGCCACGTCCGCAGGATTGCGCAAGATGTTCCCGGAGCATGCGTCATGAACGATCAAACCCAGTGCCGCCAAATTATCGAGGCGGCCACAGCCATGAGCAGCAGTGGTCTGAGTCCCGGAAAATCCGGTAATGTCTCTGCCCGCGCCGGGGAGGACCATATTCTGATCACACCGACGGGCGTGCCCTATGCGGATTTGAACCCGCAGGACATCGTGGCGCTGGATATGGAGGGCAGGGCGGCGGCAGGTTCGCTTCTGCCCTCCAGCGAATGGCATTTTCATGTAGCGATTTACCGGGCGCGCCCGGAGATTAACGCCGTGGTGCACAGCCATTCCCTGTACGCCACGGCGCTGGCCTGCGCGCATCGCGAAATTCCCGCTTTTCATTATATGG
>SHWM01000043.1 GCA_009693835.1 Alphaproteobacteria bacterium | reverse complement strand
GGTCGCCATTGCCTGCGGCAACAGCTTCATCTGCAAGCCCTCGGAAAAGGACCCTTCCGTGCCACTGCGGCTGGCCGAACTGATGAAGGAAGCCGGGCTGCCCGATGGCGTGCTGAACGTCGTGATCGGCGACAAGGAGGCGGTCGACACCATCCTGACCGATCCGCGCATTCAGGCCGTCAGCTTTGTGGGCGCGACCGCCACGGCGCAATATATTTACGCCACCGCCGCCGCCAACGGCAAACGCGTGCAGGCCATGGGGGGCGCCAAAAATCATATGATCATCATGCCGGACGCGGATATGAGCCAGGTCAGCGACGCGCTGATCGGCGCGGCCTATGGCTCGGCCGGAGAACGCTGCATGGCGATATCGGTGGCCGTTCCGGTCGGCAAGGGCACCGGCGACGCGCTGATCGACGCGCTGCGTCCGCGTGTGGAATCGCTCAAGATCGGCCTGTCCACCGATCCGGAAGTGGATTACGGGCCGGTCGTCACCGCCGAGCATCTGCAAAAGATCAAGGGCTATATCGACACCGGCCTGCAGGAAGGCGCGAAGCTGGTTGTTGACGGGCGGGGCTTCAAACTGCAGGGTTATGAGAACGGCTTTTTCATGGGCGGCTGCCTGTTTGATAATGTCACCCCAGATATGCGCATCTACAGGGAAGAAATTTTTGGCCCGGTCCTGTGTGTGTCGCGGGCCGATAATTTCGAGGCGGCGCTGCGCCTGCCAAGCGAACATCAATATGGCAATGGTGTTTCGATCTTCACCCGCGATGGTGACGCCGCGCGTGAATTTGCCTCGCGGGTGCAGGTGGGCATGGTCGGCATTAACATCCCGATCCCGGTGCCGCTGGCCTATCACAGCTTTGGCGGCTGGAAACGCTCGGCCTTTGGCGACACCAATCAGCACGGCACTGAAGGCGTGAAATTCTACACCAAGATCAAGACCGTCACCGCCCGCTGGCCCGCCACCGGCGTACGCAGCGGCGCCGACTTCTCCATTCCGACGATGAAATAAACTTTTGAATGCAGGGACCGCGCGCCGTCTATCGCGAACGCGTGCAATCGGGTCAGGTTAAATCTGATCCGGCGCAGGAATTCGCCATCGAAAAACTGCAGACGCTGGAGGATGCGCTCAAAACCTATGGGCGCATCCGGCAGAACCGCGTGCTGCAATGGTTCGGACGCGAAGCCGCGCCGCGGCCGCGCGGGCTGTATCTATGGGGTCCTGTCGGGCGCGGCAAAAGCATGCTGATGGATCTGTTTTATGAAACCGCGCCGATTGCGCGCAAGCGCCGGGTGCATTTTCTGCAATTCATGCTGGAAACCCACGAGGCCATTCATGCCTGGCGGCAGGCCAACAAGCGCGGCGAGATTTCGCGCGCCAGTAAAACCAATGGCGACGACCCGATCGCCCCGGTCGCCCGCGCCATTGCCGACAGGGTACGGCTTCTGTGCTTTGACGAGTTTCAGGTCTCCGATGTGGCCGACGCCATGATTCTTGGGCGCCTGTTTACGGCGCTGTTCGAGCATGGGGTGGTGGTGGTGGTCACCTCCAACCGCGCGCCCGACACGCTGTATGAAGGCGGGCTGAACCGGCAATTATTTGTGCCCTTTATCGAACTTCTGAAGGAGCGTCTTGAAGTGGTGCAACTGGTCAGCCCCACTGATTACAGATTGGCGCGGCTGAGCGGCCATCCAGTCTATCATACCCCGCTGGGCGCAGAAGCTGACCGCGAGATGGACCAGGCCTGGCTGCGACTGACCGATGTGCCGCGTGGCAAACCCATGAAGCTGGAGGTGCAGGGTCGCAAACTACAGGTGCCGCAGGCGGCCCACGGCGTCGCGCGATTCAGTTTTGCGGAATTATGCGAGGCCGCCGTCGGCGGGCCGGACTATCTGCAGATCGCCTGGACGTTTCACACCGTGCTGCTGGATCATATTCCGCGCATGGAGCGCGCCCAGCGCAACGAGGCGAAGCGTTTCGTCACGCTGATCGACGCGCTCTACGACAATCGCGTGAAACTGATCTGTTCGGCCGCCGGGCCGCCGGAAAGCCTCTACCCCGCGGGCGATGGCAGTTTTGAATTTGCCCGCACGGTGTCCCGGCTGATGGAAATGCAATCGGTCGAATATCTTTCCATGGGCCATGCCGTATAGGCGTGTCTAATGGCAATCTTTGTATGTATCTTGACATAACAATAATGCCGGAATGGCATATGATTTCAGGGAGTGATTGCCATGCCTTCGATGAACGTATCGCTGACACCCGAATTACTGAAAATTGTACAGTCCAAAGTCGAAAGCGGGCTTTACAACAATGCCAGCGAAGTGATCCGCGAGGCGATCCGTCAGCTCGATACCAATGCGCAACTTTTGTATGAACTCAAACTCGCGCATCTGCGGGACACCCTGACCGAAGGCGTACAGCAGGTCATGGACCGCGATACGGTGCGGTTTTCCTTGCAGGATGTTATCCGTGAATTGAACACCGCAAACGGCGGATGACCAGCTTAAGTTTTTCGCGGGCCGCCAGGGCGCACCTGCTGGCCATTGGCCGCTATACCGAAGAGACGTGGGAAATAAAACAGCGCGATCTTTACCTGAAGAAGCTGTTCAGGCGCTTTGATAAATTGTGCCGGTCTCCGCTGTCGGGCAAACCACGCGATGCATTATTTGCGGGTATGGGTTCCATACAATGCGAAATGCATGTCGTGTACTATTATTACCTGGATAACGAAATATTTATCGTAGGCGTTCTGCATAGCCGCATGGAGCCGGAATTGCATCTTACGGAACGCAAATAAAGATTTCCGTACCATGGGCCATGCCGTATAGGCCACTTCGTCTCAATCCTGATGGATTACCAGCAGCGATCTGATATAGTGTCTGCGGGAGGCTGGCGGTGGGCGCAATTCCCGCCAACCCGGTCAGGTCCGGAAGGAAGCAGCCGTAACGGATTCGTTGCGTGCCGCCGTTCAGTCTCCCACCTTCACCCCAAAACCGGATAATGGTCTGACCGCCGCAATGGATGATACTGCCCTTACAGGCCATGCACTTGACGAACCGGCATTGGGTCTCGGCGGCGGCGGCACTGCGTTAAAGTCTGCGTCGGCGCCTGCCTATCGGGTGCTGGCCCGCAAATACCGGCCCCGCAGCTTTGCCGAACTGATCGGCCAGGAAGCCATGGTGCGCACGCTGCGCAACGCCATCGAAAGCGGGCGGCTGGCGCATGCCTTTATTCTGACCGGCGTACGCGGCGTGGGCAAAACCACCACCGCGCGCATTCTGGCGCGCTGCCTGAATTACGAACATCCGGACATGCCGCCCGGCCCGTGCATTGAACCCGGTCAGGATGGGGTGCATTGCGCAGCGATTGCGGAATCGCGCCATATGGACGTGATCGAAATGGACGCCGCCTCGCGCACCGGCATCGATGACATCCGCGAGATTATCGAAGGGGTGCGCTATCGCCCGGCCAGCGCGCGCTACAAAATCTATATCATCGATGAAGTGCATATGCTGTCGCGGGCAGCCTTCAATGGCCTGCTGAAGACGCTCGAAGAACCGCCGGCACATGTGATTTTCATTTTCGCCACCACCGAAATCCGCAAGGTGCCGGTGACCGTATTGTCGCGCTGCCAGCGTTTTGATCTGCGCCGGGTCAGTGTGGCGGAACTGGGCGCGCATCTGGCGCGCATCGCGGCGCTGGAAAATTGCGCATTGTCGCCGGGCGCGCTTGGCCTGATCGCCCGCGCCGCCGAGGGCTCGGTGCGGGACGCCCTCAGTCTGCTGGATCAGGCCATCGCGCATGGCGGCGTGGGAGGCGCGGGTAGTGTCAGCGAAGCGCAGGTGCGCGACATGCTGGGGCTAGCTGACCGGGGCCGGGTGTTTGATCTGCTGGAACAGGTCCTGCGCGGCGATCTGCCTGCGGCAATGGTGGAATTACAGGCGCAATATGAAAATGGCGCCGATCCGGCGGCGGTTCTGCAGGACATGCTCGAGATCGTGCACTGGCTGACCCGCATCAAGGTGGCCCCGCAGGCCGCAGAAGATATTGGCCTGCCCGAAGCCGAGCGCAACCGCGGCCGCGCCATGGCGCAGAAGCTGAGCGTGCCCGTGCTGACCCGCGCCTGGCAGTTTCTGCTGAAGGGCCTGAATGAGGTCCGTGAGGCGCAGCACAGCCTGGCCGCCGCCGAAATGGTGCTCGTGCGGCTGGGCTATGCGGCGGATCTGCCAACACCTGCGGATCTGATCGAACGGCTGCGCGCCACTCAGCCTGCCGCGGCAGGCAACTTAACCGCAACCCCTGCGCCGCTGGCACGCCCACATGATGCTGGCGGACCCCAGGCAGCCACGGCAGTAGCCTGGCCACTTATATCTGTGCCCGATCCGGTGCAAATGACCGCCGCAGCTGTTTCCGCGCCGGTTGCGGATGCCCAGACCCATGCCATGGTGCACAGTTTTGCGGATGTCGTGGCGCTGGCCGCGCAGGCCCGCGACATTAAACTGCATGCCGCGCTGACCCGTGACGTGCATCTGGTGCATTTCGAATCCGGGCGGATTGAGTTCCGCCCCGGTCCTGCCGCAGAACCGCAATTATCGGCGCGGCTGGGTGAAAAGCTGGCGCAATGGACGGGCCAGCGCTGGATTGTCAGCATCAGCAATCAGCCGGGCGCGCCCAGCATGGATGAAGCCAGCCGCGATCGGGCGCAGCAGCGCGAAGCCGAGGCCTTGCGCGATCCGCTGGTGCAGGAAGCGCTCAAAATATTTCCGGGTGCGGAAATCGTCGCCGTGCGCGATACAGGAGAAAATTCATGAAGGATATGGGCAAGCTGCTTAAACAGGCGCAGGAAATGCAGTCCCGCATGGGCGACATGCAGGCGAGGCTGGAGCAGATGCAGATGCGCGGGGTTTCAGGCGGCGGCATGGTGGCCATCACCCTGAACGGCAAGAACATGATACAGAAAGTGGAGATTGCCCCCAGCCTGCTGCAACCCGGAGAAGTGGAAATTCTGGAAGATTTGATTGCCGCTGCGCATAATGACGCAAAATCCCGGCTGGATGCGAAAGTACAGGAAGAAATGTCGAAGCTGACCGGCGGGCTGGCGCTGCCGCCAGGATTCAAGCTGCCGTTTTGATGCGCAATGATCCCACTGGCGCGGAAATTTCCCGGCTCATTTCTCTGCTGGCGAAACTGCCGGGGCTGGGTCCGCGCTCGGCGCGGCGCGCCGCGCTCTATCTGATCGAACGCAAAGAAAGCCTGCTGCGGCCGCTGGCCGCCGCCATGGCCGAGGCCGCGGAAAAAATCAGCCCATGCCAGATATGCTTCAATCTCGATAGCGTGGACCCTTGCGCGATCTGCGCCGATCCACGGCGGGACCGGACACGCGTCTGTGTCGTGGAGCAGGTCAGCGATCTGTGGGCGCTGGAGCGCGCTGGCGCCTTTTCCGGGCTCTATCACGTGCTGGGCGGAACCTTATCGGCGCTGGACGGCGTCGGGCCGGAGGAGCTGAATATTGGCGCGCTGCTGGCGCGCATCGGCGGCGGCCGCATCAGCGAAGTAGTGCTGGCGCTGAACGCCACCGTCGATGGTCAAACCACCCTGCATTATCTGAATGACCGGCTGGCCAATCGCGGCCTGCGCGTTTCGGGCCTGGCGCATGGCGTGCCCGTAGGGGGGGAACTGGATTATCTGGATGATGGCACGCTGGCGGCGGCAATGCGCGACCGCCGCGACGTGTGAAGCCTTAGAGCAATTCCTTTTATGATTGAACCAACTGGTTCAATCATAAAAGGTAAAATTATTCTAAAATATTAAATAGACCATGTTTTACGGATCAGCTGGAATCGCCCCAGGTGATTCCAGCTGATCCGAACATGGTTTAACTGAACAGTGAAATCACCAGCAGCATGGACACCAGAAAACCCGCTATGCCCCACACACCCATCGAATGATGCCGGTCATTATAACGCATTCCGTCCATTGCCGTCTCCCTCTCACGCGCTGATACTGTATGTCCAACGGGGATTTAAGCCCCGCCACCATGACGAATATCACGCGCGGGTAAATAATTTTTTAAGGACTCCGGTTAATCCGGCGTTAACAGACGGGCCGCCGCGCTGCCGATGGGGAGATTATTGTTTCAACATAGCATATTGCTTAATTCATAAAGTCTGCCGGGTCTCCTGGACCGACCTCACGCCAAAAAGAAAGAGGTAAATTATCGTGGATATGCTTCCGTTCGCCGAATTCAGCATTTTGATGGCTATCTTCGTGCTTAGTCTGCGTATTGCCTTTTGGCCAAAATCCATCGGCAACGCTGTTGACTTAAAGCCGGCCCTTGAAAGGCTGCAAGCGATCAAGAGTGATGTCGAACGTCTGGATCGGGTCGTCCGGGAAGATGGAGAACAGGCACGAACCGGGGCCGATGAACGGGGGCGAATGCTGCGCGAGGAAGTGACCAAATCCCTGACCGATTCCCGGACAGAAATGTCGCAGGCTATGTCAACCATTCGCAGCGAGATCGTTACCGCGCTAAATAAAGCCAGTCAGGAATTACGTGAATCATCTAGTGAGCTTTCAAAAGTTCAAAAAGAAAAGCTTGATGATGTGAGCGTCAAACTGACCAGCATGACAAATGCATTAGAAGTCAGGTTGGAGGCTAATCGAAGCACTATTGAAACACGTTTGAATGAACTCCGGAATGAATCAATTGAGGCTGCAAACAAGCTTCGAGACGAGATGCAGCAATCTCTTGCCAAGATAGGTGAAGGCTTGCGCGAGGGGGCAAAGGAATCATCAGAGACCCTGCGGTTGAGCCTTGAAACGATGGTAGGTAAAATAGACCGTCTCAGCGAAACAAATTCGCAGGCACTGGATAGGCTTCGCAACGAAAATACTGAAAAGCTGGAGCAGATGCGCGTGACGGTTGATGAGAAGTTGCAGGGAACCCTGGAAAAGCGGCTGGGAGAATCCTTTCAACTGGTAAGTGAACGGCTGGAGGCGGTGCACAAGGGCCTGGGGGAGATGCAGACCCTTGCCACCGGTGTGGGGGATCTGAAGAAGGTCCTCACAAACGTAAAGGTACGGGGAACGTGGGGTGAAACTCAAATAGCCAACCTTCTAGCGCAGGTTTTTGCCCGGGAACAATATCTGATCAATACGCCTACTCGCCCCGGCTCCTCAGAACGGGTGGAGTTTGCCATACGGATGCCTGGCCGAGGCCCCGAAGACCAGGAAATGCTGCTTCCAATCGACGCCAAATTCCCAATGGAGGACTATGAACGACTTGTCGAGGCGGCAGAACGCAGTGATGTTGAAGCCGTAGAAGCGTCAGCGAAGGGTCTGGAAGTGAGAATAAAAGGTGCTGCAAGAGCCATTCGGGACAAGTATCTCAATCCCCCTCACACAACCGACATTGCCATTCTCTTCCTGCCAACGGAGGGGCTATATGCCGAAATATTGCGTCGCCCAGGGTTAACCGATCTGCTGCAGAATGATTTCAGGGTCACCATTGCTGGTCCAACAACACTCCTCGCCATTCTGAACATCATCCAGGCTGGTTTCCAGCGTCAAGCTATCGAGAGACGATCTGGAGAGGTCTGGGAAATTCTTGGCAAGGCAAAGGCCGAATTCAACAAGTATGGTGATGTTCTCGATAAGGTTAAGAAGAAGCTAGAAGAAGCCACCAAAACCGTTGATGACGTAAATGTCAGGCACCGCGCCGTAACTCGTTCCTTAACACTCGTGACGGCGCCTTCGCAAATGCAGGCTCAAGTTCTTTTGGGATCACCATCCGTCACGGAAGTATCTGATAGCGAGGATATTGATTGATCATAGCTCCGCCTTGACGATCCGCTCCGGAGGCCATATGTCATGCCCAGCAATGGCCATTCTGCCCATATTGACCGCCCCCGATGCGCGCCTGAAAGCCGTCTCCAGATCCGTGGCGACGGTGGATGACGGCGTGCGTGCGCTGATGGACGACATGCTGGAAACCATGTATGCCGCGCCCGGCGTGGGGCTGGCCGCCGTTCAGGTCAATGTGCCCAAACGGATTATCGTGATGGATCTGGCCCGCGACAAGGCGCCGCCGGAACCGCGTTTTTTCATCAATCCGGAAATTATCTGGCAATCCGAACAAGTTGCCGTTTTTTCGGAAGGCTGTCTTTCGCTGCCTGAGATGTTTGACCTGGTGGAAAGGCCTGTTTCCGTGCGTCTGCGCTATCTGAACTATCAGGGCAGGCCACAGGAAGACACAGCCGAGGGCCTGTTCGCCGATTGCATCCAGCATGAAATGGACCATCTGGAAGGGGTGCTGTTTGTGGATCATCTGTCACGCCTGAAACGGAACGCAATTCTGCGCAAGCTGCAAAAGGCGCGGCGGCTCGCGGCCAACGCCTAGACCATGTTCGGATCAGACGGAACCGCGCCAGAGCAGCATTCACTTAATTGGAATCGCCATGCGATCCAATTAAGTGAATGCTGCTCTGGCACATTGAAACATAGAGCAATTCCGTCTGATCCGAACATGGTCTACATAATAATTTAGAGCCGTTTTTACCGTTTTGTTTGAGCTTGATGGCTCAATCAAAACGGAAACGGCTCTGCGCGCGCAGCGCGCCAACCGGGAGTGCCACATATGCGGCTGGCGTTTATGGGAACACCGGAATTTTCAGTGCCCTGCCTGCAGGCACTGCTGTCGGCGGGACATGAGATCACCGCCGTTTATACCCAGCCGCCACGAGGCAGCGGACGCGGCTTGAAACTGACCAAATCCCCGGTGCATGGCTATGCCGAGGCGCATGGCCTGCAGGTGCGCACGCCGGCGCGGCTGAAAGAGCCTGCAGAACAGGAGACTTTCCGCGCATTATATCTGGATGCTGCCGTGGTCATCGCCTATGGCCTGATTCTGCCGGTACCCATCCTGCAGGCCCCCAGGCATGGCTGTTTCAATGTGCATGCCTCGCTGTTGCCGCGCTGGCGGGGCGCTGCCCCCATTCAGCGGGCCATCATGGCGGGGGATGCGCACACCGGGGTCACCATCATGCAGATGGACGCCGGGCTGGACACAGGGCCAATCCTGGACGCGGCACAGGAACCGATCCATGCCGATGACACATCAGGCGCCCTGCATAACCGGTTGAGCCAGCTCGGCGCGCGGCTGATGGTTGGGGCGCTAGACCAACTCAGCGCAGGCAGGCTGGTGGCGAGGCCGCAGCCAGATACAGGGGTCACGACCGCTGCCAAGATCGGCAAGGACGAGGGCCGCATCGGCTGGCGGCGTCCGGCGCGGGAGCTGGATCGCCATATTCGCGGCCTCACCCCCGCACCCGGCGCCTGGCTCACCGCGGCCCAAAATGGCCGCGACGTGCGCATAAGGGTGCTGCGCGCCCAACCCGTGCAGGATACGGGACCCGCCGGTACCGTGCTGGATGGCCAGCTGACCATTGCCTGCGGTGAGGGCGCGCTGCGAATTATGGAACTGCAGCGCGAAGGCAGGGCGCCATCGGATACGGCGGCATTTCTGCGCGGCTTTGCCCTGCCGGCGGGCACACATCTTGAGTAACCGCTATAAACTGCGGATCGAATATGATGGCGGGCCCTTCGTGGGCTGGCAGCGCCAGGACAATGGTCCCTCGGTGCAGGAGGCCATCGAAAACGCCCTTTACGCCTTCTGCGGCGAACGCATCACGCTGACGGCGGCGGGCCGCACCGATGCGGGCGTGCATGCGCTGGGCCAGGTGGCGCATTGCGATCTGGCCAGAACAGTCACGCCGGACACGCTGCGCGACGCCGTGAACGCGCATCTGCGCCCGGCGCCCATCAGCATTCTATCCGCCGCGCCCGCCGCGCCGGACTTTCACGCCCGCTTTGACGCCATCCGGCGCAGCTATCGCTATATGATACTCGACCGGCGCGCGCCGCCCGCCGTGATGCGCGGACGGGTATGGCATGTGCCGCGCCCACTCGATGCGGCGGCGATGCACGAGGCCGCGCAGCATCTGACCGGCCGGCATGATTTTACGACCTTCCGCGCAGCAGAATGCCAGGCCCGATCACCGGTGAAAACGCTGGATCGGCTCACTGTGCGCCGGGAAGGTGAATGCATCCTGATCGAAGCTGTGGCGCGCTCGTTCCTGCATCACCAGATCCGCTCGATTGCAGGCTCTCTGAAACGGGTGGGCGATGGCAAATGGACCCCCGGACATATCGCGCAAATTCTGGCGGCGCGAGACCGGACCGCCTGCGGCCCGGTCGCCCCGCCCGAAGGGCTGTATCTGATGCGCGTCGACTATCCGGAAAATTAAAGATCGATCGTTTCCACCGCATCGGGTGAAATCGGCGCGCCAAAGAACACCGGCCCCACGCGCACAAAACGTTCCGGCGAATCGGTGACCATGAAATTGACGCGGCCGGATGTTGCGCCCGCGACAAGCAGCCCCCGTTGGCGAAGCTCCCCCACCACCGCATCGGCGGTTGTCTGGGCGCTGTCGACCAGACGCACCTGCGGCCCCAATACATTCGCCAGCACCGGCGCCAGCACCGGAAAATGCGTGCAGCCCAGCACCAGCGTATCGGGCCGCGGCGCACCCGCCGTGGATTCGGAAAACAGCGGGGCAAGATAGCGTTGCGCCGCATGCTCCATGATGGGGCCATCGATCCAGCCTTCCTCGGCCAGCGCCACGAACAGCGTGCAGGCGGTCTGGCTGACCGTCATTTCAGGCGCAATGCCGTGAATGGCGCGCACATAGGCGCCGCCCCGCACCGTACCCTCGGTGGCGATGACAGCGATATGCCCGTTGCGGGTGGCGCTCACGCCCGCGCGCGCGCCCGGCTCCACCACGCCGATCAGCGGCACCGGGGCCAGCCCCTGCGCCAGCGGGCCAAGCGCCACGGATGATGCGGTGTTGCAGGCAATGACCACCATCTTCACGCCGCCCCAGCGCACCAGCAGCCTGGCGGCCTGCAACGCATAGGAGGTCACCGTCTCGGCGCTTTTGGTACCGTAGGGCAGCCGCGCTGTATCTCCCAGATAGAGAAAATTTTCATGCGGCAGGCAGGCGCGCAACGCACGCAGCACGGTCAGGCCGCCAATGCCCGAATCAAACACCCCGATGGGACGCGCGTCACTCATACGTGGGCTGCATCCCCAGCAAAATAGCGCTGCAGGATTTCCGCGTAAATATCCGCCAGCCGGTGCACATCTGCAATGGGCGTATGTTCGTTCGCCTTGTGCTGGGTCAGGCCGACGAGGCCGAACTCCACCACCGGGCAGTGATCCTTTATGAAACGCGCATCCGAGGTGCCGCCGGTGGTGGACAGTGCGGGGGACGCGCCGGTCACACTGGCGATAGCGTCGGAGACTAAAGTGCTGAACGCGCCGGGTGGCGTCAGAAAGCTTTCGCCGGTCACGCTGACCGCCATCCGATAATCGCCACCGTGCCGCGCCGTGACATATTCGCATTCCTGCCGGATCCAGGCGATGAGCGATTGCGACGTATGCAGATCATTGAAACGGATATTGAGCCGCGCCGCCGCCTGGCCCGGGATCACATTGGTGGCCGGGTTGCCGACGTCAATGGTGGTTATTTCCAGATTCGAGGCCTGAAAATGTTCGCTGCCAGTATCGAGCACATGGTCCTGCAGGCGGCGCAGGGTTTCCAGCAGGCGGGGGATTGGATTATCGGCCTGATGCGGATAGGCGACATGGCCCTGGATGCCCAGAAAGGTGAGTGTCACATTGAGGCTGCCGCGCCGCCCGATCTTGATCATGTCGCCCAGCATGGCGGCACTTGTCGGTTCACCCACCAGGCAGTGATCAAGTTTCTGATGGCTGGCGCGCAGCCATTCCAGCATTCTGACGGTACCGTTGACGGCGGGGCCTTCCTCATCGCCGGTAATCAGCAGACTGATGGTTCCGGGTGTGCGCCCGCCCTGACTACTGATAAAGCGCGCCGCCGCCGCCACGAAAGCCGCGATAGCCCCTTTCATGTCCGCCGCCCCGCGCCCAAACAGCATGCCGTCGCGCATCTGCGGATCGAACGGGTCCGACACCCAGCCCGCCAGATCGCCGGGCGGCACCACATCCATATGCCCGGCGAAACAGAAGTGCGGCGCGCCGTCGCCATAGCGGGCATAGAGATTGTCGACGTCCGGCGTGCCGGCTTGGGAAAAGGGCAGCCGGGTGCAGGCAAAGCCCAGCCGGGCCAGCGCGGTTTGCAGCACACCTAGCGCGCCCGCATCCGCGGGCGTCACGCTGGGGCAACGGATCAGATCGGCCGACAGGGCAATGGGATCAGGAGGTTTGGTCATTTTAACAATTTATTACAGATATTATTTTGTTAATGACTAGCAGTAGACACAGATTGCAACTGCTCGCAACTGCCTGCTCCAAGCCGCCCGCGCCGTCAGAATGACTTTGCTGCAGCATGTCCAGACGTTAAAAAACCCCACTGCCTTGTGAGCAGTGGGGTCCTGAGAAGCTTTTACCTGTACCCCTTGCCGAAGCGCGGGGTGGGTCTCACGGGAGACTTAGGCTATCACAGCGCAGTTAGCTGTTGCGGTGGTGGTCGTAGCGTTGAGCGACGTTATACCGGTAACACCGACCAGCAACACCAGGCTGTCAGCGGCTTGGTTGCTGTAGACCAGAGTTGCATCGTTGATTGCATCAGCGTTGGAGTCATAAAGAAAGGCTATGGCATCCAAGGTTGAGGTGTTCGCAGCCAGGTAACTAACCACATCAGCCAAGTTTGTAGCATTGATCATCGTAGCACTTGCATAGGTAGTTGCAGTACTGAACGAAGCCACGCCAGCTGTAAGCGTATGCGACAAAATAACGCCGGAGTCCGTCGATGTAGCCAATGTACCCACTGCACCAGTACCAGCGAAATCCAGTACGTCTGACAGCAGTGAGCCAGTTGCAACATCATACCCAGTGATCTGATCATACGTAGCCGTGGTCGTACCCGAATCGCCAGAAGCCATTACGAACTGAGCAACACTCTGCACAGTCGTGGAGTTAACTCCAACCTTGGTGATCAAGTCGGCACCGGTACCACCCGTAATGGTGAGAAAATTATTAGTAGTTTGAGTTGTCATGGTTCCGACGGTCACGGAAATCGTGTCCGCACCTGCTTGCGTACTAATCACAATCGTGCCGCCAGCAGCACCGGCGACCCCAACGTTCTGCGCGTCGCCTGTGAAGATAACAGTGTCCGCGCCACTACCGGTCACCAAGCTGTGGGTTTCAGTGGCGGTTCCAGTCAAGGATGTTGCATCCACCGTGATTTTAGTGTTGACAGAAGAAAGACCACCGACAAGCGTGAAATCATACGTGGCTGCCAGCGTACCCGTAGTAATGGTCAGCCCATTTGCATATGCCGCATTAGACGTACCACCGAGCGTAAGCGAGTGGTCAGCAGAACCAGTACTTGTCAATGCAAGCACTTCAAAATTGCTGAGTTTCGTGAAGTGGTTGTCAGTCATTGTCGTTGTGGTAGTGGTGTTTGTCAACGTATCGGTACCATCACCACCATTGTACGTACCATCAGTAGTGCCGTCAGCAACCAATAGAGCTGTAGTGGTGGTCATGTTGTCTGCGCCAGCACCGCCATTATATGCAGAGCCTTCAGCACCAATCGTGAACCTGTCCGCTACTCCGGAACCAGTGATGGTAGAAGCAGCTATTGCACTGCCGGCCACGGTCAATCCGAGAGATGTTGCAGCGCCATCACCGGTCAGGGCCGAACCGTTAATGGTCACAGCCACAGTAGTAGCAAGGTTACTTATGACAACTGCAGTACCAGTCAAGTTGATGGTGTTCAGTGTCGAACCAACGAGTGAAGCAATAGTAGTGGTACGGTCGAGTGCACCACCGGCGCCAGCCGTAGATGTAGGACCGGCATTTGTAGCGATGTTCAGCGTCTCAAATCCAGTAACCGTCAACGCACCAATGTCAGTAGCTGAACTGGTGGTCAAACCTGTACCCATTGTCAAACTCACCACATCAGCTGTACCTGTGGCTGTGGCCAGTGCGAAGCTCTGAGCATCACCCGTGCCATCAGAGGCGTTTGAACGAATTTGTATAGCAGCTGCTTGCGTTGCAGTCAGGTTGGTCAACACAGCGGCATCTGTTACTTGAAGAGCCGTAAGACCTGAAACCAGCGACACATCAAGCGTACCAGAGAGTCGCAATGTCTCGAAGCCCGTGTACTTGGCACCCAAGGAAGCTGTGTTGACGTGACTCACATTACTACCAATAACTAAGGTATCAGTACCAGTTCCCGCACTTACTGAGCCCGTTGTCAGTACTGCTCCAGAGGTAATGATGTCGTTGCCTGAGCCGCCAGTAACAGTTTGCGTCACTAAGGTACCCAGAGCAACTGTCAAAGCACCCGTTGCAGCTGAAGCATCCAGGGTTGAAACAGTTGCTTGCAAAGCAGTTGAACCCAAACTAACGGCACCAGCGCCCGTGACAGTCACTGTAGTTAACGCTGTTGAGCCTAGTGACGTAGCTGTCAGGGCGGTTGTAGCATTGATTGTTGCCGAAGTTACTGCGGCACCAACTGTCAATGCGCCAATTGTGTTTGCGGCACCCGTTGAGTTAACGGTATTGGAAGTCATAAGTGTTCCAGCAGTCGTAATGGCACCTGCAGTAACTCCGCCTGAAATATTGACAGTACCCGAAGTAACTGCAGCCCCCCATGAGAAAGATGTTGCACCGTTAGTAATAAGAGTATCACC
The DNA here is from genome assembly GCA_009693835.1 of Alphaproteobacteria bacterium. GTDB lineage: Bacteria > Pseudomonadota > Alphaproteobacteria > UBA11222 > UBA11222 > UBA11222. The sequence goes on along the minus strand of SHWM01000043.1, from coordinate 6,247 downwards.
AATAACGCCTGCGACTGCGCCAGATGCCAGGCCAGTAACGGTTACCGCGCCAGTAGCGCGATCTGCGGCTGCCGTTGTCAGGCCTGAAGTGGCGGCAAATGTTGCTGTTTGCGCTACTGTGTTGCGGATGTTAAATATTTCGACGCCACTCACAGAAAACGGAGGAATAGTAACACCACCATCCTGAGCGCCAGAAACTATGATGTTGAACGTGTCAGTTCCTGTTCCACCAAGCACAGTATCTGAAATAGCTAGAGTAGAAGTAGTTGTGGTTGCTTCATTTGCATCATAGACAAGTGAAGAATTAAAAGTATCGTTCGCGGAGCCTCCAGTAAGGTTGTCCGCGCTAGTAGTGAGTGTGTACGTCACACCGCCCGTTGGGCCTGCGAGGACAAGTGCCGCGTCATTGGCAGCAGTCGCCGTTGTTGCGGTAGAGGCGACAGATGTCACGCCAGAGAATGCGGCCTTTGCAAGAACTACGTGGGCAGCATCGTAGGTGGCATTGACGTCGGTCATCTTTTTCGCGAAGGCCTCGCCAACCGTGGCTTTGTTTGCGACCACAAGGGCATCATCGCCCGTCGCGCCGCTTATCATGTGTTGGATCACCACGCCAACATTGGCGGCAGTTGCTAGTTCAGCGGTCCAGTAAGCAAATCCCACGGCATCGGTCGTGGCGGTGGCGACGCGTCCGAACAGGTTGAGATAGACTGCGCTAAGGAACGTCGCGGCGCTGCCCACGTTCGGCGCGCTAAGATATCCGTAGATATCTGTGGCTTCAGTCTGCGCGGCAAAGCTTTTTGCGATAGCTACTAAGCTCATCGCCCCACTGTCTTTTTGGTTGATCCAGTAGTTCAGACCTGCCGGATCCGGTGCGCGGTTGAAATAAGCGACATATATTTTTGTGATGTCAGCTATCGTAGTCATACTCAGCTTCTCCTAGTGTTTTGAACCGACCCCGACGCTTCCGGGAGTTCTGTATAAACCCCTGGTCATCCAGAAGGCCCAAGATTACAATTTCGTTTCTGCCGCCCGCCTCATCCCTTCCTGCCGTCAACCCCCAGCCCACAAGCCGGCGCGTTAACCAGGCCTTGAAAGGGCCAGACATTAGAGCCCTTTAGTACTTACTCCCGCCGTACATGCATTTCGTTAAGAAAAATTTGCACTAGCGGCCCGCACAGGCCCCCAAATCAGAGACAGTCCAAGGTACAGTAACTTGCTAGTATTCAATTTTCGGTGCTTCGTCAACCATAAGTACCCGATTTAATTCCAGCCTGGCTATAAATTTTCCTATATGTGGCCTTCGGGTGACAGATCGATGGTGCCCGCCTTCGCTAAAGCTGCGGCGCGGCAAGGAGATGGGGCGGCGGCCTCCGTCATTGCGAGCCGCAGACGCGGCAATCCAATGCAACAGATGCTGGCGTTAGCGTGTGGCTTTGGATTGCTTCGCCTGCGGCAGACGAATCAATCCCGGCCTATTGTGCTAAAGTGCGGGGCGAATCATGTAAACAGGCCAGTTCAGTCGGAGCCGGATGAAGTCACGTCACCTCATAATCGGGGCCGTTGCCGTCATTGCGGGGCTGCTGGCGGCTCTTGCCTTCTGGCGGGACGGCGGGCCTGCGCCGCAATCCACCGCTGGGAAACCCTCTGCGCCCCTAACGTCCAGCCCGGAAAAGACCTTCGTCTGGCGGCTGGGATCATTCGCGTCACCGCTGCCGGACGGACCCTTCCCCCGCACCTTCAAACTGCCGGGGATCGAAAATTTCAGCGAGCAGACGGCGAAACCGCATCCCGGAGCGCCCACAACCGCACCCAATAAAGATAGCGCCCGCCCGGACGCCCCGCCCGATGCGGCGCACACGTTCCCCGGAACGCCAACCATGCATGGGCAGCCCGAAGCCTGGGCCAGAAACGCCATGCCGGGGCCGGCCAATCCCGCTCATCTGCCGCTGATCGCCATTGTGATTGATGATCTCGGCATCGCACCAGAGCACATTCAGCCGGCGGTGCATCTACCTGCAGCCATGACGATGGCGGTGCTGCCCTATGCGCATGCCGTCGTAAGGGCGGCGGCGGAGGCCCGCCTGAGGGGCCACGAAGTGCTGGTGCATCTGCCGATGGAAGCCGATGGCGAACAAGACCCCGGCGCTGAGGCGCTGTTAGCCGGACTGACGCCTCTGGAATTTAATAGACGCGTGCAGTGGAACCTGTCGCGTTTTGAAGGTTATATCGGCATCAACAACCATATGGGCAGCCGGCTGACCAGGGACAGCGCCGCGATGGGGACGCTGATGGCCGAGGTAAAGCGGCGCGGCCTGCTGTTTCTGGATTCGCGCACGGCAGCACACACTGTGGCCGCCAGCACGGCGCGCGCACTAGGCGTCACAGCGCTGACACGCGACGTGTTTCTGGATAATGACATCACGCCAGAAAATGTGCGCGCGCAGCTGCACAAGGCGGAGGAGATTGCGTTGCGCAAGGGTTACGCCATCGCCATCGGCCATCCGCACCCGGTGACCGTGGAGGTGCTGGCGCAATGGGCCACGGATTTGGAGGCGCGCGGTTTTGTTCTGGCGCCGCTGTCGGCGGTGGCGCGTCTCACGATGGAAAAAAAACGGCTTGTGCCGCTACCGCCATCGGGCAGATAGAACCGTTTTCTGGCCGGGTTGAGTCAGTCCCTCCCCCTTTCAAAGCTAGGGACTGGGAGGGGGTCAATGATATGCAAAAACCTGGCTAGCCAAAATCAGGTCAAAAAGTCCTGAAAGAAAATTTACGCCATCGCCTTTTGCAGATTTTTGTCGATGGCGGCGAGGAAATCCTCGGTGGTGAGCCAGGGTTCATCCGGGCCGATCAGCAGCGCCAGATCCTTGGTCATCTTGTCGCTTTCCACCGTATCAACGCATACCCGTTCCAGTGTGTGCGAAAACGCAGTGACTTCCGGGGTGCCGTCCAACTTGCCCCGGTGCGCCAAACCGCGCGTCCACGCAAAAATCGAGGCGATCGGATTGGTCGAGGTTTTTTCGCCGCGCTGATGCTGGCGGTAATGGCGCGTCACCGTGCCATGCGCCGCCTCCGCCTCCACGGTTTTTCCATCCGGCGTCATCAACACACTGGTCATCAGGCCAAGCGAGCCAAACCCCTGCGCCACCGTATCGGACTGCACATCTCCATCATAATTCTTGCAGGCCCACACAAATCCGCCGCTCCATTTCATCGCGGCCGCCACCATGTCATCGATCAGACGATGTTCGTAAATGATTCCGGCTTTCTTGAAACCCGCCGCATAATGCTTGTCGAATATTTCCTGGAACAGATCCTTGAAGCGCCCGTCATAGGCCTTGAGGATGGTGTTTTTTGTCGACAGATAAACCGGCCATTTGCGCTCCAGCCCGTAGTTCAGACAGGCATGGGCAAAATCGCGGATCGATTCATCGAGATTGTACATGCCCATGGCGACGCCGCCGCCAGGGAAATCAAACACGTCATACTGCATCGGCGCGCCGCCGCCATCGGGTGTGAACGTCATGGTCAGCTTGCCCTTGCCCGGAACGACGAAATCCGTCGCGCGGTACTGGTCGCCAAACGCATGGCGGCCGATAACGATGGGCTCGGTCCAGCCCGGCACCAGACGCGGCACATTCGCCATAATGATCGGTTCACGGAACACTGTGCCGCCCAGTATATTGCGGATCGTGCCATTGGGCGACTTCCACATTTTCTTGAGACCGAATTCCTTCACCCGCTCTTCATCCGGGGTAATGGTCGCGCATTTCACGCCGACGCCATATTTCTTGATAGCCTCCGCGGAGTCGATGGTGACCTGATCATTGGTGGCGTCACGGTATTCCATGCCAAGATCGTAATATTTTAAATCCACATCCAGGTAGGGAAGGATCAGCCTTTCACGGATCATCTGCCAGATGATCCGTGTCATTTCATCACCATCCAGTTCCACGACCGGGTTTTTGACCTTGATCTTGCTCATGCTCCTGCCTCACTGCAAATAGATGAAATAGCCACGCCAGCGATATACCATCATGCGCCGCCGTATCGCCAGAGCAATATGCGCCTAACTTAGCCTGGCTTCGATCGCCCGTTTGGCGTCGATACCGCGGCTGGAATGGCGCTCGATATAATCCAGCGCCTCATCGACACTATCGGCGAGGTGAAAATAACCCTGTCCTGCCGCCGTCAGAAAACCCTGTTCGTACATGGTGTGCAGCATGTTCACCAGAGGCAGCCAGTAACTTGTATTATTCAACAGCACGCAGGGTTTGTTGTGTAAACCGATCTGATGCCAGCACAGAATTTCGGCAATTTCATCCAGCGTTCCCGAGCCGCCCGGCAGGGCAATAAAGCCATCCGACATCTCAAACATGCGCATTTTTCGCGCATGCATCGTGGCCTCGATATGGCGCATGGAAACCCCCGCCAGGCCAACCTCCAGCTCGTCCAGATGCTGGGTGATGACACCCACGACGTGCCCGCCAGCGTCCATGGCCGCGCGCGCTGTGATGCCCATCAGGCCGATACTGCCGCCACCATAGACCATACGGATTTTGCGCTGCGCCAGCGCTGCGCCCAACAACTGGGCGGTCACCGCATTTCCCGGATTTTTGCCGACCTTTGATCCGCTATAGACGCAAATGGACTTTTGTCTGTTCATGTTCTGAATGCTCCTGGAGCCGGTCCGGAAAATATGAAGTTCTTGCCCCGCGCTGCCGGGAATGGTTCGGGACCCTCCGCCTGCATATGATATTCGGAACATTAATCTTAAACGCAAAAGGTAACCGAACTGTGATGCGCCAGGGATATTTATCCAGATTATTCCTGTTGAGGACGCGCGAAGCCCTGATTTTGAGGGCTTTACTTCTGCTTGCGGCGCTTGTCCTGGCTGCCATAATTGGCCTTCTGCATGGCCGCAACGATGCGCGGGCCCCTGACGCCCGGCAGAAACCGGACGCCATAAGCCAGATTGAGCCGGGCTTCGATGTGATTCGGGTTACCCGCGATGGACGCGCCGTCATGGCGGGGCGTGCCCCCGCGGGGGCGCAGGTTACTGTCAAATCGGGCGATCAGGTGATCGGAGAGGTCAGGGCGGACAAGCGGGGGGGGCTGGGTCATGATTCCGGAAACCCCATTGAAACCGGGCGCGCAGGTGCTGACGCTCCGTACGCAGCAGGCATCCGGGAGGCCCATTTTTTTTCCAAGGATTCTGCCATCATTTCCGTTCCGCTGCGCCCCGATGGCGATGTCTTTGTGGCCGTCAGCCGCGAGGAAAAAGCTACCCGTATTCTTGATCAGGGGCTGCCCGAAATCGTCCCCCAGGGCGTTGCTGTGGCGGCCATTGATCTAGCGCCCGAGGGCGGCGCCATACTGTCCGGCCGGGCAGAGCCGGGCCAGCGGGTACGGGCCTATCTGGACAATCAGGCCGCGGGTGAAACGCTTGCCGACGGACAGGGGCATTGGGAGCTGGCGTTTTCCGGCGAGCTTGCGCCCGGCGCACATATATTGCGGGCCGATCAGCTGGATGCGTCCGGAAAGGTTACTTTAAGCGCCAAAACCGGCTTTTCGCGCGCCGGACAGGGCCATTTCGTGAAAGAAGGGCAGCAGGTCACGGTGATGAAGGGAAACGCCCTATGGGAAATAGCGCGTAAAATCTACGGATCGGGCATCGCCTACAGCATTATTTTCGCCAGCAACAAACAGCAGATCCGCGACCCCGACATGATCTATCCCGGCCAGATACTGGATATTCCCGCAGGGAAGTCTCGCGTTGGGACGGGTTCCCCCGCAACGGCACCACAAAACAAAATGCGGTGATCTCATACACTATCCCGTGATTGGCCCCCGCGCGGTGAAATTTGACTAGCGCTAGATGGCCAAGTCGTATTAGCTTATTCATAAGATCAACAATAAGGCATGGAGCCGAAAACCGGGGCCGCGTGCGAAATCCCAATGAAATAATGGGCGCGCGCCAGACAGTTTCACTATCTGGACCATATAACAGTCAACGACATGGGAGGGGAATAATGGTCATCCGAAAGGCTACAATACTGGGATTATTAACAGCAGGTGTTTTTGCCGGAGTTGCCTGGGCGGAAGTTCCCCCCGACGTCGCAGCGCGGCTGGACAAGGATTTAACCCCTCTGGGATCACAAAGGTCCGCCAACAAGGATGGGTCAATTCCAGAATGGACAGGCGGCCTGAGCAGCGTACCGGCCAATGTCACCTTTAAACAGGGCGACCG
>SHWM01000042.1 GCA_009693835.1 Alphaproteobacteria bacterium | reverse complement strand
GGTGGGTGCAGCGAGACCAGCTCGCGCAAGATAGGTCACTGATGCTCGATTCCATGACGACCACCGCTACTGATCCAGATCGTCAATGGATGATGCCGAAGGGCCATGGGCCGCATCCAGCTTGGCCAATCGCTCATATTCTTCGACGGCCATGATCACGAGCACGGTGCGGTCGTATTTGGTAATGGCGACAGGCGCTGACCGCGCCATATCCACCAGTTCTCCAAACTTGTTTTTTGCCGCAGCCGCGGTGAATGATCGCATACGAATCCTCGTGCTGCGCCTATTTAATAGCTAATTTGGACATAAGCACAATGCCCCCGTGCCCATCTCGGGTCAGTCATCCTATGGACGCAGGGGCTTTCGTGCGAGAGTTCGCCTTCAGACTCTCTTCCACCGCCAACGCAACGAGTTGCGAAACAAACTGTCTCGCTCGACCTTGGTCGATAGACACGGCCCCTCAAAAACCACTTAATTTCCGTCACTTAAGGACGCAATAGCTCTTCACCGCCATCTACCCGCTGGCCGGCCGTGAGTTGGCAGAATCGACCGCCTACCAAGAGCATCGCAAACCCCTAGCGAAACCCGGAAGCCGAAAGCCTTGGAAATCCGGCATTTTTACCGACTAAACCTTTTAAGCAGAGGTTTGGTCGAGACGTTAATCTGGTTGCATGCCGCGACCTACGCCAATGGCGTAGGTCGTATCGAAAATGGCAGGCGGCGATGAAGCACCAAAGAAAACCCAGAAAAGAGCTGAAGGTCGCAGTCACCTTCTCGGAAACGGACAAACCGAGCGCCTACTGGCACCACGGGGAAATTCCACCGGTCGACGTGACGGCGATCAGACAAAGAACCGGTTTATCGCAGAGCGCCTATGCCGACAGCATCGGTGTCCCAGAGTGCACGGTGAGGAACTGGGAGCAAGGCCGTCGGCAGCCGTCTGGGCCTGCCAAGGCGCTGCTCGCCTTGTTGGCGAAGCAACCCAATCTCTTGGCGGAGCTTTACCCTTCGCCGCAGCCCCGGCGGCGATGGGCGCCGGGACGTCCAGATCCCAACACCATGACCGCAGATGAGAGACTGGCTGAGGTCGGGGAGATCTTGGCTGAAGCAATAATTCGAAGCCAGATGGGTTCGGGCAATCCGTAGCCCTTGGCATGTGGCTCTTGCATTGGCGACATTGAGTAATATAGTTTGGCATCAAACTATATGGAAGGCGCCATGGTAATACGTCGCAATGTTTTGAAACTCATCAGTGGCGGGGTTGTGCTGGCCGCTGGATCCGCCGGCGGTTTTGTCGCCCTGAACGGCCCGTCGCAGGCGGCCAGAGCGCCTTGGAGAACGGCAGGACAGTATAGAGATATCCGCCGCCGAGCGCTGTCCTATGCATTGCTCGCGCCCAATCCGCATAATCGTCAGCCTTGGCTCGTCCGCCTTGATGGCGAGGATGCACTGACGCTCTATTGCGACCTCGCTAGGCGACTTCCCGCGACAGATCCCTTCGACCGACAAATCACAATTGGTTGCGGCGCGTTCCTTGAGCTTCTGGCTCAAGCAGCGGCTCAAGAGGGTTATCAGACGGTCATCTCGACCTTCCCTGCTGGCGAAGACATGAAAACCTTAGACGCAAGACCGGTCGCCCACGTGGTGTTTGCGCGCGGTCGCGCCGTACCTGATCCCCTCTTTGCGCAGGTGCTTAACCGTCGCTCAAACAAGGAAGTTTATGAACCGAGAGATGTTGGGGCTGACTCGCTTGCTGAGATTGCGAATGCTGGCCGTGTTTTTGGCGTCGCAGCAGCCACGACTGGCAACACGAACTTAGCGGGCCGCCTGCGTGACCTAACTTGGCACGCGCATTTTCGGGAGGTAACTACCCCGGCAGCAAACCAGGAATCGGTAGAGCTGATGCGTATTGGTGCTGCCGAGGTAGCGGCCAATCCGGATGGCATCGAACTTGAAGGTCCTATGATTGAAGCCGGACGTCTCGTGGGAGCCGTGACACGTGAGGCTTTGGCCGACCCAAACTCGACCGCGTTTCGTCAGGGCTTGGACCTTTACCGGAATATGGCCATGTCCGCGCGTGCCTTTGGGTGGCTTATCAACGACAACGGATCCCGGCTTGACCAGATCAATGCCGGAAGAGCCTATGTCCGACTGAACCTCAAGGCAACGGCACTTGGGCTGGGCATTCATCCGTGGAGTCAGTCGCTGCAGGAGTATTCTGAGATGGAAGACCTCTTCCGAGAAGTCCATGATCTCGTCGGTCAAGGGAGACGCCTTCAGATGCTGTTTCGTATCGGCTATGGTCCGCAAATTGGCCCCACACCTAGGCGTGGACTGGAAGCACATATTGTCTAACGATGAGGATAGGCAGGAACTGGATTTTTCGTACGAGCAGCTTCTTTTTCAGCTCCTCAACGAAATTGGAATTATCCACCAGTTGGCTTCGACTGCATTTGATCGGCTTCTGCCCTATGACCTGACAGGTGCGCAATTTACCGTGCTCAATCATTGCGTCCGAATGGGCGACAATAAGACGCCAGCTCAGTTGGCTGCGATCCTTCAGGTCACCCGCGGAACAATGACCAGCACCTTGGCTCGACTGGAGAAAAAGAATTTTATCCGTCTGGAGCCAGACCCGGAGGACGGTCGATCCAAACGTGTTTTCTTGACGAATGAGGGCAGGATGGCACGTGAGGCGTCCGTAGAGGCCGCTCTTCCAGTCCTGTCCAAGGCAAGCCGGGACGTTCCGGCTGACACAGTGGTGGGCTTGCTGCCCGAAATAAGAAAGCTGCGGTCATGGTTCGACCGGAATAGATCCGACTAACCCACCGCAGGGGCGGTTAAGTATAGCTTTCCTTCGCTAATTTCGAACTAGAGGATTAGCATGGCGGTGATACGATGCTGCGCTCTAAGCCCGATCGCCAGGATAGCGAAAACCTTGCCGAACCAAGCGCCGCCAACGCCGCCGCTGGCGCCGAAGACCACCGCGACGCCGCCCTGCGGGAAAGAAGACATCTGCACCGGCGCAAGCTCGTTCATGACTTCAGTTTCCCGAAGGCCTTCGACAAATAAGGCCGGATGGGCAGGAACAGGCGATAGCCGACTTCCAGCAGGGGCGTCACGCCCGGCAAGCCAGCGAGACGCGCTGCCCAGCGCCATCTGGGCAAACGAGTCCAAACCTCGACGAATGTGGCCGCGTCGGAAAGAACACGCCTATTGCTTGCGCGAACATGAAAGCGCTTCATTGCGCGCTCTTGGGTAATTCCCTCCGGAGGTATGCCGCCGGTTTCAGAAATGTCGACAAAACAAAGAGCGCCGTATTGATCCTCGCGCCGATAGTATCTGATCTCTGCCCGACACAGGGGGCAGGAGCCATCAAAAAACACCGTCGATTTAGAAAGCTGTGACCCCACGCTGATCTCCTAAAAGTCCAATCCTCAGTTGATCAGCACTGGCGTTTTACGAATATACGCCTGATCCCCGAACTGTCGAACGAGGAACTCGGCAACGTCGGCCCGAGATCAGATAGTTCGGCTGTCATAAGCCCAATGCAAGAGCGCTTGCCGCTGGCGTGGTCGGCAAAGGGGATCACCCGGTTCGCAATTCTTCCTGATCTGCGCCACGTGCCGTGTCATCGCCTTCCATCGTCGGATCTGGCGGGCGTCCTCCTGTGGAATGCGCCTACCCATCCAATAGCGGCAATACCACTGGAACCACCCGCGCGGGTCGTCCGGATTAATCCAGCCCTTCCTCCACCATTCCGACAGGGGTTGACTGGCGTCCACGCCGAAGTAGTTGAGCGCATAGTCGCGGCGAGAGGGCGACAGCTTCGCCCGTGCGAACCAGCTCGCTGGAAATTCGCCGCGGCAATCGGTAATATACTTTCCACAGAAAATGCCGAGTTTGAGCATCTCCTTCGGCGTCAAGTCTGGCCGAAACTCGGGGCTGAAGTCGCGACCAGACGGAGCGACCAGCTCGTAACGGTAGCCTTGCTGCATCTTGTCGTTTACGATGACTATACGGCGGCGCATTTGGCTCCCGGTCAGTTCAGGACAAGGATCGACGCGTTCAGCACCGAAGCAAAGCCCACCCACGCGGCGTAGGGCGCGAACAGCCACGCTGCCACGCGATCCTGCCGCCACGACACGGCGATGAAGGAAAGGATGGCAGCGAGCAGCAGCAGAACGACGACGAAGGCGAGGCCGATCCGATGGGCAGCGAAAAAAGTCGGCGTCCACAAGAAATTCAGAACGAGCTGCGCCCACCATAGGTTCATCTGCCTGCTGGGGCGATCGCGCTTGAAGGTGATCCAGCCGGCGACCGCGATCATTACATAGAGCAAGGTCCAGACCGGCGCGAAAACCCATGCCGGCGGGTTGAAGGAGGGCTTGGCAAGCCCGGCATACCACTCGCCCGGCGAGGTCAAGAAGCCAATCGCGAGCCCGCCGACGACGACAAGGAGAAGATGCAGCGCCAGTGCAAGGCGATGGTGCTCCACGTGGTTATGCCTCTCGCTCACGCCACCGTCTCCACTTCCCGCACCTCGGCTGGTTCCAGGGCCTCGACGAGTAGCGCGCCGAGCAGGCGGCGGCTACGGAACCGGTAGCCGGGCCCGGCGTGGGCCAGGTCGAGATTGGTGCTCGCCTTTCCGACCTCCAGCTTGCGCCGCCAGCTCCATGCCTTCGCGACGGCGCGCGGCACATGGGTCTCCACAGCGGCCTCGTTAGCCTCCACCGGATTTGACGGCGGCATGATCTTGGGTCGGCCGTCACGCTTGCGGATGGCCAGCGGGATGATGACCCGGATGGTGGTGGGCGCGACGCTCATGCCGCCATCTCCCGGCGCGGTGTCACCATTTCCTTGACCACCGATCCAAGCCCCTCGGCGCGAAGATCGACGGCCGTGCCGTCGCTGCCGACCGTCATCCGCTCGTCAGTAGAAATCAGCTCCGGCGCAATGCCGCTTCTCCTGCTCATACTGCCATCCTCGTCTGCATCGCGTTCACCGGCCGCTCAATGGCGCTGCTAAAGCTAGCCATCCCGGTCACTGTCGCCGTTGTCGTGCCGTCATAGACCTTGTTCGCAATCGAGCGACCGATTCAGCGTCGCACGAACATGCTGTTCAGCCTCGGCGTCAAGGCGGGCACGCAATGGAGCATTCAATGTTTTTATTCACCATCGGGACTTTTTTGCCGGGCAGAACTACGAACAAATATTTCAGGTTTCGCGGTAGCTGCTGTCCAGGTCGCTACCGTGATAGCCGCGGCTCCTATTAGAACGGTATGGCCGATTATGCTAGCGGCCAAGAACGTGTAACTTCCAGCCGCCACCGCAAAGGCCAGAGACCACATCAGACCTAGGACCTGCAGAACATAATGGCGGATGGCGACATCAGGAATGTGGCGTAGAGGACTTACTTCGTGGTTGAACACAAAACTCCAACAAAATACGATTAGCTTTGTCACGCGCATAAACATAGGCGATGCCCTTTCGCTCAAACCTTACGAGTACAATTATTAATTGCCCTTTAGCGGGTAACCAGCGTCATACAGGGTTTAGGGGCATGAAGCAAATCGGTATGTCAGCCATGTTGTTTACGAAAGATGCGACCCGGGGGATTAGTTGAGTTGCCTTCACTCCGCGGTCTGGGGGAATTGGTTGCCCGCGGGCGGTCAACGGATCTTCGTGACCGGTAACTTCCCTTCCGAAGCAAGACGATAAGCCGTCTTTTCGTTGATCTTGAGGTAGTTGGAGACCTCTCGGATCGTCAGAACGTCGTTACTCACGGGGCAACAAGCCTTCCCAAGGAGATTTGATTGAGAATTTATCGGAGAATTGCGGAAGTGACAAACGCAATTCGCGTAGGCTGCACAGATGCTATCCAAGCGAAACGACGACGGCCTGGCGATAGTTCTCCTTCAGGCTCCCTTCCACCGCCATGGCTGCCGCTCCGGCGGAACTATCCTGCTAATACAGCCCTGTTTTATAATCCTGCTCGATAGCGTCCTCCACCAGCGTGGCAAGTTTTTCATCGACACCGGATGTGGAAGATTGGTGAAGAATTATCTGAGCGAGACTGGGCATGCTGGCACGGTCCCGGCGATAGTCCTCGGCCCATAGTTTCGAGCGTTTCAGCGCTTTTGCACAATGCAGGAAGACTTCGTCCACCGTGACAATAATGCCAACCGACGGCCTCTTTGCGTTCATAATGCAATGACCGAGCAAGGCTTCATCATTTGACAGCCGCGCCCGGCCGTTCACCCGAAGTGTTTCTTCAAATCCTGGTATGAAAAAAAGGCATGCCATGTTCGGGTTGGCTATGATGTTTGACATCGTATCCAGCCGGTTATTACCGGGCCGGTCCGGGATCAACATGGTTTGATCGTCTATAATATGGACAAAACCCGGCGGATCGCCGCGTGGCGAGAGATCGGCGCGTCCCTGCGCATCCGCCGTTGAAATGACAAGAAATGGAGACATCGAAATAAATTTTCGCGAATACTGGTCAAAGCCTGGGCGGGACTTCGCTTTCGCGAGCGGATGGACACCGCCAAACATCGCCCTTAGTTCGTCCGCTGTTTCAATCATTTAATGCCTCTCGTTTTGCCAGGCTCAGGACCCATTGATCAGAACCAGAATATAATGGTTGCGGCGATAATGATATCGGATATGCAGGTGCAAGCACAGTAGTCATGCCGGACATGGACACGCCGCGCGTCACTGAGCCGCAATAGCCCGGAGTGGCCTGCTGCCGGGTTATTCGCCGCCCAGTACGAACACGCTGTTCATGGCTTCCATGCGGGTCGGGATAATGGCCTGGTACTCGGGTGAGGCATACCAGCGCCGGGCTGTATCACGGTCCGGAAATTCGATGACCACCATCGCCTTGTACGCATTCTCGCCAAACATTACTTCCGAGGGACCTCGTGCGACGACCTTGCCCCCGTGGGCGGCCACCGTCGGGCCTGCCGCCGCACCATATTCCTGCATTTTATCGGCGTTCTTGAGGGTGGTGTGGACAACGACGTAAGCAGTCATGAAAATCTCCGATGTTTGAAGTGGCTGGTAATTGCTCATGCGTGGCCGGTTGTGGGTTGAGGCGTTTTTCCATATTTCTATGCGGTTCTGCAGGGGCTTTCCGGGAGAAATATAGCGCCATTTTCGTTGGATGTTGAACATAATCTAGGGCGGCAAAATAGCGAACTTGCAAGGCGTCTGCCAAACGAGGGCCTATTCACCCTGATATTGAATTAGCGTGGAATAGATCAGCGGGGACTAACGACTTGCATATCAATGTTTTTCCGGGCTCGCCTTTATTGTGAGGCATCTGTCCCCGCTAATTCTGTGATTGTCCTTGTAAATCGATCACCATCAGGGAAAGTTCAGATATTGTCCCGGCTACCAATGGTGCCCCGCGGCGTCTCATGATAATCGTTCATTTTTTGATCAGACCGGGTATGCGTGCCCCGCCAGAACGGCTATGTTGGCGCTAACGAAAGAAACCAGCAGGGAGCACGTTCATGACCGCCATCAACCCGGTAACCGATCTCGATGTGCGCGAGGGTATTGCGGTACTGACCCTAAACAGCCCGCCGGTGAACGCGCTGAGCGGGGCGGTTCGCGACGGCCTGCATGATGGTTTCCAGAAGGCGATCAATGACCCGGCGGTAAAGGCGATTGTTCTGGTCTGCGCAGGCCGCACCTTTATCGCAGGCGCGGATATTACGGAACTGGGCACGGGCGCCAAAGGGGCCAGCCTGCCCGATGTGCAGAGCATGATGGAAGCCAGCCCCAAGCCGATTGTCGCCGCCATTCATGGCACGGCGCTGGGCGGCGGACTGGAAGTGGCCCTGTGCTGTCATTACCGGGTCGCGGTGGCGACCGCGCAACTGGGCCTGCCGGAAGTTAAACTGGGCCTGCTGCCGGGCGCGGGCGGCACCCAGCGCCTGCCGCGTATTGTCGGACCTGAAATGGCGATGGAGATGATGTGCCTTGGCGATCCGCTCGTGGCCCCTGAGGCGCTCAAGGTTGGCCTGTGCGACGAGATTGTCAGCGGGGATCTGACCGAGGGCGGCGTGGCCTTCGCCAAGAAACTGCTGGCGGAAAAACGCCCGCTGGTGCGGGTGCGCGATAATGATTCCAGAGTAACCCCCGCGCGCGGCAAGCCTGAAATTTTTGCCAGTTTCCGCAAAACGCATGAGCGCAAGAACCGGGGGTTTCTGGCGCCGGAATATATTATCCGCTGTGTCGAGGCGGCGGTGAATCTGCCTTTTGATGACGGCATCAAACGCGAAGCAGAACTGTTTCGCGAACTGCTGTCCGGCCCGCAATCCGCTGCCCAGCGCTATATGTTCTTTGCCGAACGCCAGGCAGCAAAAATTCCCGATGTTCCTGCGGATACACCGCTGATCCCCATCAACCGGGCGGGCGTTCTGGGTGCGGGCACCATGGGCGGCGGCATCACCATGAATTTAGTCAATGTAGGCATTCCCGTCACCATTGTGGAAACATCGCAGGAGGCGCTGGATCGCGGCCTCAAAGTGATCCGCACCAATTATGAAAATACGGCGCGCAAGGGCAGGCTGACACAGGCCGATGTCGAGACGCGCATGGGGCTGATCACCCCCAGTCTCGACATGCAGGCGCTGGCCAGCGCCGACATGGTGGTAGAGGCGGTGTTTGAAAATATGGAACTGAAGAAGGAAATATTCCGCAAGCTGGATGCGATCTGCAAGCCGGGCGCCATTCTCGCCACCAACACTTCGGCACTGGATATCAACGCGATCGCTGCGCAAACCAAACGGCCGGAATATGTGATTGGGACACATTATTTCAGCCCAGCCAATGTCATGAAACTGGTCGAAGTGGTGCGCGGCGACAAGACGGCCAAGAATGTTATCGCCACCGCGATGGCGCTGTCTAAGCGCATTGGAAAGATCGGCGTGCTGTCGGGGGTGTGCTACGGCTTTATCGGCAATCGCATGCTGTTTGGGCGCAATGTTCAGGCCAACCGCACCATTCTGGAGGGCGCGTCGCCTGCGCGGGTGGACAAGGTGTTGACGGATTTTGGTTTTCCGATGGGGCCGTTCGCCATGAGCGACCTTGCCGGCGTGGATGTGGGCTGGAACGCGAAAACGTCAAAAGGCGAGACGCTGCGCGACCGGCTGTGCGAGGCCGGACGGCGCGGGCAGAAGACCAATGCGGGCTATTATGATTACAAGCCCGGTGACCGCACGCCGATCCCTAATGAGGATGTGGTCGCGATGATCCGTGAATTCGCCGCATCCAAACAGATCCGCCAGCGTGATGTGAGCGATGCGGAAATTCTGGATCGGTGCCTGATTCCGATGGTCAATGAAGGGGCCAAAATTCTTAGCGAAGGCATCGCCATCCGCGCGAGCGATATTGATACCGTCTGGGTGCATGGCTATGGCTGGCCGGTCTATCGCGGCGGGCCGATGCACTGGGCGAACAGCATGGGGCTTGATAAATTGGTGGCGCGGATGCAGGAATTCGCAGCCGATGACGCCGCCTTCTGGACACCCGCGCCGATGCTGGCGGAACTGGCGGCGAAAGGCGGCGGGTTCAAGTAGCCCGCCAGCCCGCTGGTCCCTTCACCCGCGCAGAAAGGCCTCGCATCTGGCGCGGCCGTCTTTCGCCAGTTGCGTCTGCAACAGGGTAAAGCCGTGCGGGCCGCCGGGATAGACCGCCAGTTCCGCCTTGTTGCCACCTGCAATCCAGCGCGCATACATGAACAATGTGTCGTCGCGCAGCAGGTCCTGGGTGCCAACGGTGAACAGGGCGGGCGGCAGGTTCGATGCGTCTGCGTAGAGCGGCGACACATCGGGCAGGCGCACCTTGTCCCGCGTCACGAAATGATCAATGCACCACTGCATGGTGGGCGTGGGCAGAATCAGCGGTTCGGTTCCCCAGTTGGCGGCGCTGGGTGTCAGGCCAAGATCAAACACACCATAAACCAGATTGGCGCCTGCAAAACCCGTATAGCCATGCCGGTCGCGCATGCGCATTATGGTGACGGCGGATAAATGTCCGCCTGCGGATTCCCCGCCGATAAATATCCGCTCGCTGCCATATTCGCGTTTGGCGTTCTGCGTCACCCAAAGCGCTGCCGCCTCGCAATCATCCGGTCCGGCCGGATAGGGGTGTTCAGGCGCCAGCCGGTACTCCACACTGACCACCGCCAGATTGCAGTTTTTGGCGATGGATTCGAGCAGCATGTCTTGGCCATCGGCGCTGCCGACCACCCAGCCGCCCCCATGAATATGAAAATAAATTCCCTCAACCTTTTGCGGCGTAAAGGTGCGCAGGGTCAGCGGCCCTGCGGGGCTCGCAATGGTACGGGTCTTGGCCATTTCGGAATAGACGATGGGCCCCATGGGCCCCCGCCCCCGCGCGCGCCCGGCGCGCGATTCCTCAGGCGTCAGTTCATGTCCGGGCCTCGCGGCGCTCATGGCCTTGATGATGGATTGATTAAGTTCCCGGGTTTCGGCATCAATTGCGGCTGACGCATAAGTCTGCGGGTCCCAGGGATTATGGTTTTGCATGGTGGCCTCGTCCGTAAGGTATGGACGCACAGTATAATCCCGATGCGGCCATATGCCAGTTTTAACAAAATATCAGCCGGCGGCGCTATTTTGTGGCGGACTGGCCGGGAAGCCGCCTCAAGCCCCCTAAGCACTTTCGCCAGCAGCAATGTCCTGAAAAACCTTGCTGAACATCGCGACCATCTTTTCCAGCTGCTGGGGATGACGTATAACAAGCCGCATATTATGCGCCAATCTTTCCGGGGTGTGAAAAGGCGCGATCTCATCGTGTTTCCGGATTGCCTCACGGGCTTCCCCGGTGCGGTCCTGACGGGACAGGGCTATGGCCAGGCAGACATACCCCACTACGTATGACGGCATGAGTTTTGTTCCGAGGCGCGCGGCTTCCTCTGCTTTTCGGTACTCGTCCAATGCAATATAACAGAGCGACGACCAGACATGGGCGATGCCCGCAAGTGGGTCTTTGGGTGAAAGGCGGAAGAAATGATTTAATTGCGCAAGACCGCCCTCTGGCTCACCAGCCGCCCAAAGCGCAAAGCCATGACGAAGCCGGAACAAGCCATTATGTGGATTTAGCGCAAGGCTATGCTCCAGACAATCAATGGCCTGTGCGGAGTGCCCGGTCCAGGTGTAAGTCATCCCGCAATAGTCCAAAACCATTGGATCAGTTGGGGCAATCCGCCGGGCCTTGTCCGCGAGGGATGCGGCCTCCTTTAAATCTTTAGATGGATCGGCGCTTTGCCCCATGCTGATCCGCTGAACGACCAAAAAGGACAGAAGCGCCCAGCCATACGCATAGGCTGGTTCAATCTCGGTTGCCCGGCGGGCCAGTTTTTCCGCTGACGCCCTCGTTTCGGGAATGAGCTGTGACTGATAATTGCTCTCGGCCTGCACGCATAGCGCCCAGGCCTGTAAATCCTTTGGCCGGGCCCGTTGCGGCGCGGTTGCCTTCGGCTACACCCAGACTAGAGCACAGCGCCATCACCAGGCCGTTCACCACCTCATCCATCAGGTCAAATATTTCCGCCAGCGGACGGTCGATCCGGTCGGCCCAGATATGCGTGCCGGTCGCGGTTTCGATCAATTGCGCAGTGATGCGCAAGCGCTCGCCTATCGGGCGGATGCTGCCCTCCGCCACATAGCGCACCCCAAGCTCCCGGCCCACGGCGCGAATGTCCGGCGACTGGCCCTTATAGGCAAAGGTGGAATTGCGGGCGATGACAAACAGGCGGTTGTCATAGGATAGGCCGGTGATGATGTCTTCCGTCATGCCGTCCCCCAGATATTCCTCTCCTTGTCGCCCGACATATTGACGAAGGGCAGGACCGCAATCGAGGGTTTATCGGCAATGATTTCGATTTCAGCGGCAGCAGGCGGGGACTGCGCATCCGATGGGGTGGCCGCGATGCGCCTTTTATGGTTCAGCACCATGACATCGACAGCGATCAGGGCCACGCCCAGGCCAACGGTCAGCAAGCGGTAATCGAGGACGGGCAGAACGGTGCGCAGATGGTCCAGATTCAGCGCATGGATCATATGCGCCACGATATGATCGGGCGCAAAGCCGGTCATCGTCACGATCACGCCCGCAATTACCCAATGTGTCAGATATTCCCGCGCCATGTGCCAGATGCGGTGCAGCGGCGGCTGTTGCTCGGTGCTCGTTGCTTCGGTCCCGGTTGTTCAGAAATGACAGAAAATTCAAATAACCAAAGGGCGCAAAATCGCATGCGCCCGCTAATATCCGGCATCTTAATCCGCCTGTAAGTAACCTGCCACTTCAATATAGGCGGCGTAGGGACTAGCCCCGCAGGAAGGCCTCGCATTTTGCACGGGCGGCGGCCCCCATTTTGGTGGGAAAGGCGGTAAAGCCATGCGCGCCGCCGGGATAGACCGCCAGTTCGGCCTGGTTGCCGCCAGCGATCCAGCGCGCATACATGAACAGGCTGTCATCGCGCAGCGGGTCGCGGGTGCCAATGGTGAACAGGGCAGGCGGCAGATTGCCCAGTTCTGCATAAAGCGGAGACACATCGGGCGAACGGGCCTTATCCGTCACGCCGAAATGATCGATGAACCATTGCATCACCGGCGTATTGATGACCAGGGGTTCGTCACCCCAGCTTGCGGCGCTTGGCGTCAGGCCGAGATCAAAGACGCCGAACACCAGATTGGCCCCGGCAAAGCCGGTATAATTATGACGGTCGCGCATGCGCAGAACGGTAAGTGCGGATAAATGTCCGCCAGCGGATTCGCCTCCGACGAATGTCCGGTCCGTGCCAAATTCATGTTTGGCGTTCTTCGCCAGCCAGACGGCGGCTGCTTCACAATCATCGGGACCGGCCGGGAAAGGATGTTCCGGCGCCAGACGGTAATCGACGCTCACCACCGCCAGATTACAGTTTCTTGAGATGTTTTCGAGCAGCGCGTCCTGCCCATCGGCACGACCAATGACCCAGCCGCCGCCATGAATATGCAGATAGACGCCGTCAATTTTTTCAGGAATGAAAGTGCGCAGCGTAAGCGGGCCTGCCGGGCCGGGAATAGTACGGATTATGGCCCTTTCCGAATATACCGGCATTCCCAGCGGGCTGTTGCCGCTTGCCAGAAAATCGCGTAATTCCTGCGGCGCCATGGCGTTCCACGGTTTGCCCGCCCGCATGGCGCCAATAATCATCCGGTTAACCCCGGCATTTTCGGCGTCAGGGCTGGCGTCGGTATAGGTATCCGGGTTCCAGGGATTATGAATTTGCATGTTGCCCTCGTCAGTAACAGTGGGAGGTATAAGAGTATGCTGACCAGATCCTCAGCCATGGCCTGAAAATGCGCATGTCTGTTAGGTGTCCGGCGCAGCCATTATAGGGGGAAAAATGGCCAAGCCAAAGCTGCTGGTGATGGATGATGAGGCAATGTTTGGCGATTTCGTCGAATCTGTCGCAACTGAGCTGGGATATGAAGTTCAGACATTGTCGGAGTCGGGACAATTTTCGTCTGTTTAGGGCGCGTTTCAGCCTGATACCGTCATTCTTGACATGGTGATGCCTGACCTGGGTGGCACGGAAATCACGCGCTGGCTGGCAGAGCAGAAATTCTCTGGAAAACGTATCATCGTGACCGGGTACAATCCGCAATATTCGAAGATCCCCAAGGTGTTAGGGGAAATCGGCGGGCTGCATAGCGTGCTGAGGATTGGCAAGCCGGTCCGGCTTGAGGAGTTGCGCAAGGTTCTTAAGTATTAGCGGTGCGGAAGTGGTTGAAGTTCTTTTCGACAATATTTCCCGGCTGCTGGAGTTGCGTTTGCAAACCCTGGATGGCGAGGGGCAGCGCGGACGTCTAAACCTCACACGCATTTATAGTCCTGATGGCGATTTCATTCTATGCGGCAGAGGCGCGAACGATGGCCGGGAGCATAATTTCCCTTTATCCAGCGTTCTGGAAATCGTCGATGTTGAAAGCGGCGAGCATGTCGATATCGCCGAATTCCGCAGCGAACTCATGGGCCATCCCAAAATCTGAAAGGTGAAGGGCGCGCTTATGGCCTGCCCAATGCTATGTTTATCAGCCGCCGCGATTCTGGCGGCAGATCAAGTTTCAAAGCCGCCTGCTGCCCCAGGGCGGACATTTTTGGCCAGGTTTTGGCGATAACGTCCACGACCTTGGCTTCTGAATGTTTCGGGGCGAAATCGGCCAAATGATCTTCCAGGAATACCAGACAGGCCGCATCTTCCAGCCGCTGCACGTCCGCGTCCTGCTTCAGCCGCTCCTTGCGCACCAATTGTCCGACACGTTGGGCCATGGCGCCGTCATATCCTGCGCGCTGTAAAATTTCCCCGGCCAGTAGCGCGTGGCGGCGCTTTTCTTCGATGCGCCATTGCAGGTACCCGGCGCGCCCGGCGGGGTAGGCGCCGCGCGCCAGTTCCCAGCGCCTGATATGCTGGCAGCGCGCCGCAAGACATAATGCCTCGCTGGCGTCCGGATATATGGCCTTGAGCATTTCACTCATGCGCCTTGCGTACACAAGTTCGGCGGGCTGCAACTGACCGCCGCTCATGACAGGGTTCGGGTCCTGTG
The DNA here is from genome assembly GCA_009693835.1 of Alphaproteobacteria bacterium. Lineage (GTDB taxonomy): Bacteria > Pseudomonadota > Alphaproteobacteria > UBA11222 > UBA11222 > UBA11222. The sequence continues at coordinate 6,540 of SHWM01000042.1, read as the reverse complement.
CATGCGCTGCATCCATTTCTGCTATGGCGTTGTCAAAGCGGGACATAGCGGCTGCATTTCCGTTCAATGATAATCGTGAATGTCCAACTTTACGCGGCATCCTGGCGGGCGGCAAGATTGCTGAGCAGGACCTGCAGCTCGGGCCGGCACGAGCCGCAATTCATTCCCGCCTGCAGGGCGGCGCCGACAGCGGCAACACTTTGCAATCCCTGTCGCAGGATCGCGTTAACGATGGCCGTGCGTCCGACATTATAACAGGCGCAAACTATCGCCCCGTTATCGCACGCGCCTGCTGCCGGACGGCCAAAAAGAACAGCGGCGCGCGATTCCTGTGTCAGCATTTTTTGTGAGAATAAGGATTCCAGCCAGTCACTATACGGCGTCGCGGGGCTGGACCCGATGAACAGGCAGGCCCTGATCCCTTCCCTGCCGATATGCACCGCACGATAGATGCCACGTCCCTGGTCACTGTATTCGATGTCGCGCACCGCCAGCACCTTACGGAAATATTCTGGCGCCCATTGGACGGCAAGAGCGGGATCCTCATGGCCTGCAAGCTGGTAAATATGGCAGTCATTACCGGTGCGTCTGCTCCAGTAGCCTATGCGGTCAAACCGGGCAGGTGAAACCAGCCGGCGCGACACCAGCAGTCCGGACCAGCGGAATTTGGCGTCGCTGACCCGCACCGGCGCGCATTTGAGTTCGGGTTGCCCGGAAACAGGATCGGTTGCGGGCGCAATAAGGCTGCCTGCTATGGCCTGCGAGGCATACTGATCATTCCAGTGCATAGGCGTGAAAACCATGCCCGGCCGCTGATCCTCATTGATACGAACACGCAGCACCGCTTTCCCCAGCGGGCTGGTGATCTCGGCCAGGCCGCCATCGCTGACACCAGAAGCGCTGGCGTCTTTCGCGCCTATTTCGACATACGGTTCCGGGCTGTGCCGGCCCAGCTTGGCGGCGGTCCCGGTGCGGGTCATGGTGTGCCACTGATCGCGGCTGCGTCCGGTGTTCATCACCAGCGGATATTCGGACGCCGGCCAATAGGCGGGAATACCGGGCTTGGTCGGGATAAATTGCGCCCGTCCATCCGCAGACGGAAATGACCCGTTCCCGAGCAGGCGTTCTGTCCCAAAAGGATTGGCCGCGTTGACCGGCCATTGCACGGGCTTAAGGGCCTCATATCCATCATCATCGAGGCCGGCCAATGTGCTGATGTCGAATAGCCGTTCGCCGGAATTTTCAAAACCCGAGAGGCCGGCATGCTCGCGGAAAATATCCGCGGGACAGGAATAATCAAAGGCGGCGGCATACCCCATCCGTTGCGCTACCTCGGAGATGATCCACCAGTCCGGTTTCACCTCGCCGGGCGCGGAAGTAAAACTGCGCTGACGGGAGATGCGGCGTTCCGAATTGGTGACGGTGCCGTCTTTTTCACCCCATCCCGCCGCGGGCAGCAGCACGTCGGCAAATTTGGCGGTGTCGGTGTTTTTCACGCAGTCCGATACGGCGACAAAATCGCACCTCGCCAGGGCGGCGCGCACCGCATTGGAGTCGGGCAGGCTGACGGCGGGATTGGTCGCCATGATCCAGACGGCCTTGATGCGCCCCTCTCCCATGGCGCGAAACATGTCAATGGCCTTCAGTCCCGGCTTGCGCGCCGCGCGCGCCAGAAACGGGCGACCCTATCGACATCTTCCTCGCTGGAAAAATCCATATGCGCGGCAAGCTGATTGGACAGCCCGCCAACCTCGCGCCCCCCCATGGCGTTGGGCTGGCCGGTCAGTGAAAAGGGTCCCATGCCGGGTTTGCCGATGCGCCCGGTGGCCAGATGGCAGTTCAGAATGGCGTTGACCTTATCCGTTCCCTGAATGGATTGATTGACACCCTGTGAATAGAGCGTGATCGACTTTTCGGTTGCCGCGAACCAGCCATAGAACTGCGCGACATCCGCAGCCGGAAGCCCGCAGGCGTCGGCGACAGCCCGGATGCTGCCACACTGTTGCCGCGCTACCTCCAGCGCACTGTCAAATCCGCCGGTATGGCAGTGGACATAATCTGTATTGATGGCGCCCGCCTGGTACAGATGGCTCAGCAACCCGTTAAACAGATGGACGTCCGTTCCAGGGCGCAGGGGCAGATGCAGATCGGCCGCCTCGGAAGTGGCCGTGCGGCGCGGATCTATGTTGACGATGCGCGGATGACCGGTCTCGCGGCGGCGCACCAGACGCTGATATAAAATGGGGTGACACCATGCGGTGTTGGAGCCCACCAGAACAGCCAGATCGGCGCACTCGAAATCCGCATAACATCCCGGAACAATGTCTTCGCCAAAGGCGCGCTTGTGCCCGGCCACGCTCGAGGCCATACATAAGCGGGAATTGGTGTCGATATTGGCCGAGCCGATGAATCCCTTGATCAGTTTATTGGCGGCGTAATAATCTTCGGTCAGCAATTGTCCGGATACGTAAAACGCCACGGCGTCAGGACCATGCCGCGCAATGACCGACCGAAACTGCGCCGCCACATGATCCAGCGCATGCTTCCAGTCCGCGCGCCTGCCCCTGATCATGGGATGCAGCAGCCTTCCCTCAAGGCCGAAGGTTTCTCCAAGAGCCGTTCCCTTGGAGCATAGTCTGCCAAAATTGGCCGGATGGTCCGGGGCGCCGCGAATATCGTAACCGCCAGACTCCGTAACACTGGCGTCAATTCCGCAGCCAACCCCGCAATAGGGGCAGCTGGTGGCAATGGTCATTCGGCGGCCTGCCTGCGGGGGCGGGTCGCAAGGAATATCCGCTGCCGGTCCAGCATGATTTCGACGGTGCGCGCACAGCCATCCTCCGGATTGGCGCCCGCGCCGCTGTCCAGATGAAACACCTGATTATGCAGCGGGCAGGCTACCGACCGGCCATGCACAATGCCCTGAGACAGCGGGCCGTCCTTATGAGGACAGCGGTCCTCCAGGGCGAAGACTTCATCCATGGCGGTACGGAAGACAGCGATCCTGACTCCCTGCATATTCACCACCCGCGCGCCCAGACGCGGTATATCCTCAATTCCGCAAACTTCCAGCCATTCGTTCATTGCACCTGCTCCATCTGATCCGCCATCTCCAGAGACCTGAATTCATGGGCATGGACCCCGTTGCTGGCGCGCTCCGCCCACGGATCATCCTGGGAATATTTCTGTGCAATCAGAAATCTTGCATACAGCCGGGCGCGGCTGGCGGCGTCGGTAACGATTTTTTCCTGGACATGCGCCAGCCCGACCCGCTCCAGCCAGGGGGCGGTGCGCTCCAGATAATGCGCTTCCTCACGGTAGAGCTGCATGAAGGCGCCGCAATATTCCAGCACCTCGGCTTCGGTTTCGACCTTGCACAGAAGATCGGTGACGCGGACCCGGATGCCGCCATTGCCGCCGACATGCAGTTCCCAGCCGGAGTCCACCGCGATGACGCCGAAATCCTTGATCGTCGCCTCGGCGCAATTGCGCGGACAGCCGGACACGGCCATCTTCACCTTGTGCGGGGTCCAGCTTCCCCAGGCCATCTTTTCAATCATGACGCCTATCGACATGGAGGCCTGGGTGCCAAAACGGCACCATTCCGATCCCACACAGGTCTTGACCGTGCGCAGCGCCTTGCCATAGGCGTGGCCTGAAACCATGCCGGCTGCGTTCAGGTCTTTCCAGACTTCGGGTAATTGTTCTTTTCTGACACCCAGCAGATCGATGCGCTGCCCGCCGGTGACCTTTACGGCCGGGATATTGAATTTATCAACAGCGTCGGCGATGGCGCGCAGCTCCCTGGCATTGGTCAGTCCGCCCCACATGCGCGGGACGACAGAATAGGTGCCGTCCTTCTGGATATTGGCGTGGGCGCGTTCATTGATAAAACGGGACTGGTAGTCATCGGCATACTCGCCGGGCCAGGCGCAGACGAGGTAATAGTTCAGCGCAGGCCGGCAGGCGGAACAGCCATTTGCGGAATTCCATTGCAATTCCTGCATCACTGCGGGAATGGATTTCAATTCCTTGGCAAGGATCAGACGGCGCACGTCATCGTGGGATAAATCCGTACACTTACAAAGCGGCTTGATGGCGGCGCCAGCCTTGTAACTTTCGCCCAGTGTCAGTTGCAGCAGTTGCTCCACCAGGCCCGCGCAGGAGCCGCAGGACGCGGACGCCTTGGTTTTGGTCCGCACTTCCTCAAGACTGCCAAGCGCGTGTGTCTGGATAGCGGTAACGATCTTGCCCTTGCATACGCCGTTGCAGCCGCATATTTCTGCGCTATCCGGCAGGGCTGCAACGGCGGAACTAGGGTTTTTGCCGGTATCCCCCGAGGCAAAGGACTGGCCGAAGATCAGGCTATCGTGGATGGCGGAAATATCCCGGCCATCCCGCAGCATCTGGAAATACCATCCGCCGTCTCCGGTGTCGCCGTACAGAACAGCGTCGCGTATGCGGTTTTCCCTGAGCACCAGACGTTTATAGACACCGCGATACGCATCGCGCAGAACAATGTCCTCCACGCCATCAGCATGAGAAAAATCACCGGCGGAAAACAGGTCAATGCCGGACACTTTCAAACGCGTATTGGTCACTGAACCGCGATAGGCGCTGGCGGTGTCATCGGAAAGCTGCGCCGCCACCACCTTGGCCATGTCAAACAGCGGCGCCACCAGCCCATAGACGGTGTTCTGATGCTGCACGCATTCACCCACCGCCAGGATGGCGGGATCGGATGTCACCATGTGATCATCCACCACAATTCCGCGCTCGCATAGAAGCCCGCACGCCCTTGCAAGCGCAATGCTGGGCTTGATGCCCACGGCCATCACGATCAGGTCGGCGTTGATACGGCGGCCGTCCTCCAGCAGAATGCCCCCGGCTTTTTCCACGCCATAGATTTCCTTGCTATTGGCGCGGGTGAAGATTTCGATGCCGCGGGATTCCAGTTCGCGCTGCAGCAGATAACCGGCGGCTTCATCAAGCTGGCGCTCCATCAGGGTTGGCATCAAATGCACGACACTGACCTGCATGCCATTGGCGCGGAGCCCATTCGCGGCTTCCAGCCCCAGCAGGCCGCCGCCGATCACCACGGCGCGCTGGCCGGTGCGGCTGGCCGCCAGCATTTTTTTGACATCCAGCACGTCGCGGAAGGTCACCACGCCGGGCAGGTCCACGCCCGGGATTGGCAGGATGAAAGGGTCCGATCCCGTGGCGATCAACAGCCGGTCATATACGGTCCTTATGCCACAGGCGCCGACGACTTCGCGGGCATCCCGGTCAATCAAGGCAATCGCCGCGCCCATATGCAGGGTGATATGGTTTTCAGCGTACCAGCCGCGGCCGTTGATGATGATGTCCGCAAAGGATTTTTCCCCGGCCAGAAGGGGCGAGAGCATGATGCGGTTATAATTCACATTGGGTTCGGCGCCGAATACCGTGATGTCGTAATGGTCCGGCGCGCGCAGCAGCAGTTCTTCGACCGCCCGCATGCCCGCCATGCCATTGCCGATGACAACCAGCCTTGGTTTCATTGTGCTCACCCTGTGTGCAAGGACTCACCTACAGGGGGACACAGCAACAATCGGGCCAAGCGGTTTGACAGGAAAAAACGATGGGAAATCCCAAATTCACCGCGCTTGGGAAAAACGCGCTGCCGCTTTTATCACCACGCCATGGCGGCGGCGCTCAACAGACGGGCAGCCGTTTCAGGTTTCAGGCGTCTTGAGCGTTTCCGCCCAGGCCTGCAGCTCCTTGATCCGCATATAACCGCCTTCGCCTTCGACAACGCCTTCCTTGCGGGCGTCATGAATGCAGGCGACCGGGCAAACAGGAACGCAAAAGCCGCAATCTATGCAGTCCTCGAGGATAATCTTGAAACGGCCGCGGAAATCCCCCGTGATTGCCTGCACCGCATCCACCTTGCCGGGGCACATTTCATCACAGGCCCCGCAGCCGATACAGGTTTCATCGATATAGAAATGGCCGGCCCGATGGGTTGTCATGTGAGAGCTTCCACCTGCCGCTCAGGCGAACCGGGTTGCAAGATGTTGAGAGTCATTGATGAATTGCTGCAGGGTCTGATTATAGCGGAAGAAATAATCCCGCTTTAACTGATCCCCTGCGGTCACTGCAAACAGCGGTTCGCGCAGACTAAGGTAATTCAGCGTAAGTTCAGGATCCGGCTTGCCATGATTGCGGGCGGTGCTCTCGATCACCGCCTTCCATATGGCAAGAGGCGCCTCCAGCGCAAAATCCGTCAGTTCCTCGCGCGCCGGATTGGCCAGCGCCACCGCGGTCACTTCATAAGTGTCAAAGGTCAGCCGCACGCTCCACGGTTTGCCTGCGTCACCGTCGGTGACCGTGCACTGCATGACGCAATCGGTATAGCCAAGATGTTTATAGCGCGCCTGATTGCGGCGCATGACGTTGACCAGGGCCTCAAACCAGGCCAGTGACGGGAAGGTCACCGGTTCCTGATCGGTGCCCCCGGTAGGGGCGGCCTCGGATTTCGCAGTTGCCATTTTATCTGCT
>SHWM01000041.1 GCA_009693835.1 Alphaproteobacteria bacterium | reverse complement strand
ATCGCCATGGGCGGGTCCACCAATACGGTGCTGCATCTGCTGGCCATCGCCAATGAGGGCGGCATTGATTTCACCATGAAGGATATTGACCGGCTGTCGCGCAAAACCCCGCATATCTGCAAGGTCGCGCCCTCGACGCCGGAATATCACATGGAGGATGTGCACCGCGCGGGCGGCATCATGGCCATTCTGGGCGAGCTGGACCGGACCGGACGCATTCACAGGGATGTGCCCACCGTGCATGCGCGCACGATGGGCGAGGCATTGGATAAATGGGACGTAATGCGCACCAAGGACGAAGCCGTGCACACATTTTACCGCGCCGCGCCGGGCGGCGTGCGCACCACCGAGGCGTTCAGCCAGAGCCGTCTGTATGCGACGCTGGATACCGACCGGGCGGGCGGCTGCATCCGTTCTGTCGACAACGCCTATAGCCAGGATGGCGGGCTGGCGGTGCTGTATGGCAATATCGCCACCGAAGGCTGCATCGTGAAGACCGCAGGCGTGGACAAGGAAATTCTGGTCTTCTCCGGCCCCGCTGTGATCTGCGAAAGCCAGGACGAGGCATGCAGCAAAATCCTCACGGGCGGCGTCAAACCGGGCGATGTCGTGGTGATCCGCTACGAAGGCCCCAAGGGCGGGCCGGGTATGCAGGAAATGCTGTACCCAACCAGCTATCTGAAAGCCAAGGGGCTGGGCAAGGCCTGCGCGCTGTTGACGGATGGGCGTTTTTCGGGCGGCACCTCGGGGCTTTCCATTGGCCATGTCTCGCCCGAGGCGGCCGAGGGCGGGGCCATCGCCCTGATCCAGACCGGTGATGTGATCGAGTTTAACATTCCCAGCCGCACCATTCATCTGGCCATCAGCAACGCCGAACTGGCGCAGCGCCGCGCCCGCATGGACGCCAGCCCCACCGGATGGGCACCCGAAAAAGTCCGTCCACGGAAAGTCAGCGCTGCGCTGCGCGCCTATGCCGCGATGACCACCAGCGCCTCGCGCGGCGCGGTGCGCGACGTAACCCAGGTCGAACGCGCCCGCACCCCGACGCCGGGCAACAAGGCCGCAGCGTAGTAATTCGGCTTTTATTTTCTCTCTGAATTTGCCTCAAATAATCCCCCTCCCCCTTGTGGGGAGGGGATAGGGGTTGGGGGGATGGCCAACAAAATTGCCCGGCAGTTGCGCCAAAATCAGACCCGCGCAGAAAAAGCTCTCTGGCGCGAACTGAGACACCTCAAATCCTCCGGCTTTCATTTCCGGCGACAAGCGCCCCTCGGAAATTACAACGCAGACTTCGCCTGTCACGCTGCCAGTCTCATCATCGAATGCGACGGCGGCCAACACGCCCATGCGGCAGCGTTAGAGAAAGACGCAGATCGAACCATTTGGCTCGAAACTCAGGGCTATAGAGTGCTGCGCTTCTGGAACAATGACGTTCAGTAAAATATTGCGGGCGTAATGCAGGTCATCCGGAAGGAACTCGGTCTGGAATAGGTCATCTTTCGACCCCCGCCCCAATTCTTGACCCCCACCCCTATCCCCTCTCCACAAGGGGGAGGGGAAGCATATATTGATACGCAGCGCCCTTACGCCAATAAACCGGAAAACGGGAAATTCCGCGCCTATATTGGGTAAATGAAACAGCCCAAAATGAGGCCGTAAGCCCCTCCCCTGAATGGGGAGGGGTTGGGGTGGGGTGAGAATGAACTCGGAGGTGAAAGCGATGAGCGACAGTGACATATGCCCGATCTGGGGAACTTCAGCTTCAACCCATCAAAATTCCCGAGATGGCTTATATGCAGATTCTCCACGATCAGCAGGAGGCTATTTTATCTCTAGAACTGCTATGGTGAAATTAGAGAGCGAGAGCAACGCCGTAAAAGCAAGACTGACCACATGGCTGGTTGACCAAAGGCAGCTATCAAACGGAAAACCGGAAATATTATCCTATACAACGAACAAATAATACTGCATCAGTCCCTGTTCGCGCAAGAACGCGCGGACCGGTTGCTGAGGTATCTTACAAGTAAATCGTCCAGCATTGGCGTTTCGGTAAAATGTGCCACCAATAATCAAAATGACCCTGTTTTTATGGAGATGCTGGCATGGTCGGAGTCCGTCTCTGACGGTGAATTATATTATCTTGAAGATTATTTAATCAAGCAGGGCTGGGCAAGTGAGGGTAGCCAAGCAATCGGATGGATAAGCCTTGTTATTACTGTGGAAGGTTACGCCCACCTCGCCGAGCTTGCCACAAAGCAAATTAATTCATCGCAGGGCTTTGTCGCAATGTGGTTCGATGACTCAATGACGGAGGCGTATGAAAAAGGGATTGGCCCGGGAATTGAAGATGCCGGATATAAGCCGCTTCGGATTGACAAAAAAGAACATGCGAACAAAATTGACGACGCGATCATTGCAGAGATCAGACGCTCGCGATTTGTTGTCACTGATTTTACCCATGGGGATAGTGGCATGAGAGGCGGGGTTTATTACGAAGCCGGTTTCGCACACGGATTAGGCGTCCCGGTATTTTTCATGTGCCGCAAAGATGTACTTGATAAAATCCATTTCGACACTCGGCAATATAATCACATCGATTGGACAACACCGGAAGAGTTACGTAAACGACTTGCAGAGCGGATCAGCGCGGTCATCGGCGATAGGCCTAACAAACTACCAAAGGCCTGATTGTCGCATTTGAGGCGCAGGGCATTGCCGCGCCCGTTATTGTCAATAATTGACAAATATTGACAATTTTGCTACTCAGTACATCCCACGGTTGCGCAACTAATTATTGGGAGAAACGCCCATGACCATGAACATCAATCTCACCCCGCAACTGGAAACGATGGTGCGGCAAAAGGTCGCCAGTGGCCTGTACAGCAGCGCCAGCGAGGTGGTGCGCGAAGCGCTGCGCCTAATGGAGGAACAAGACCAGTTACGGGCGGTGAAGCTGGAACAGCTCCGGCGGGATGTCCGCGAGGGGCTTGAAAGCGGCTCCGCTGGTGAACTGGACATAGCGGCAATGAAATTGCGTGGACGTGAAAGGCTCAAAAAGCTGAAGCAAGGGTGATAAGCGGCAATGCCCCGCGTCCAGAAAACGGTACGCGCAGAAAACGATCTTGAGGAGCTATGGTTGTATATTGCCTCTGACAATCTGCAAGCGGCAGACTGGGTGCTTGATGACATAGAGGCACAGTGCTGTCTCATCGCCACGCAACCAGGCATGGGCCGCCTCCGCCCAGAACTAGCGCCCAACCTGCGCAGTTTTCCTGTGGGGCGTTACATCATCCTCTATCAGACCCTGCCAGACGGCATTGAAATCGTCCGTGTGCTGCACAGTGCGCGTGATCTGGACGTCTTGCTATAGCTGCCAGCGGGGTTCACCACAAAAACAGAGGAACGCCCGCACTCACCCGCCCGCCCCAGATTGCGCCCACGCATCCCGCACAAGCGCCTGGAGATGATCAGCCTGCTCCGGCGGCATGTGGCGCAGATTCAGCCCCAGAAATCCATCAAAGTCCTCGCCCGTCCAGTTTGACGAGAGTTACGCGCGCATGCGCTTCATCTCCTGCACCGCCTCAAGGCCGCGCCCCTTCCCCGCCAGCATTACCGCCAGCTGGAAATAGCCGCCAGAAAACCGCGGCCGGAGTTTGATGCCCTGGCGCGCGCTCTCTTCCGCCAGGGCGTAATCCCCCAGCGTCAAATGACAATTGGCCTTATAAAACCAGGCCAGCCCGGTATGCCGGTCCCTGGGGGAAAGCCGGAAGAAAAATTCGATTTGCGCCAGCGCATCGGAAGCCCGGCCCGCAATCCACAGCGCCGCGCCATAATAGAGACGGAACAGGCCGCTGTTGGGATTTAACTCCAGGCTGCGTTCCAGGCAGTCAATGCCACGGGCGGGCTGGCTTGCCCATGCATAGGCGCTGCCGCAATAGCTTTTCCGCCGCCAACGGCGCGTCAACTCCCGATTGCAGGGAGAAGGTCGCCGCCGCCTGCATGCACAGCGCCCAGGCATGCAGATCTTCGGGCCGCTGGCGTGCGGCGCGTTTGGCCTCGGCAACGCCAAGGTTGGAACATAACGCCACTACCAGCCCGTTGACCACTTCATCCGTCACGTCAAAAAATTCCGTGACCGGACGGTCGATCTTGTCGGCCCATACATGCGTGCCGCCGCCGGTTTCAATTAACTGCACATTGATCCGTATACGGTCGCTGACCTGACGGATGCTGCCTTCCAGCACATAGCGCACCCCCAGTTCCTTGCCCACCGCGCGAATGTCCGGCGACTGCCCCTTATAGGCGAACGTGGAATTGCGCGCGACGACGAACAAACGGCTGTCGCTAGAAAAACCGGTAATGATGTCCTCGGTCATGGCATCGGCAATATATTCCTGGGCGCTGTCGCCGGACATGTTGTTGAAGGGCAGCACGGCGATCGGCAGCCTGTCTTCAATGGCGTCGATGCGGGCAATGGCCTGCGGGATGGATGCGTGCCCCGCCGACTTTTTTCGGCTGCGCAACAGCATGTCGCCTGTGATCACCGCAACGCCAAGGCCCACGGCAAGCAGGCGGTAATCAGCGGAAGGCAGGGAATCGTGTAAATTTTCCAGATTGAAAATATGAAACAGATGCGCCGCCCAATGATCGGGCGCAAAGCCGGTAAGGGCGACAATGACGCCAGCGATGGCCCAGTGGGTCAGATATTCCCGCGCCAGATGCCAGATGCGGTCAAGGGGCCGGGCCGCGTGATCAGAGCTCATTTGATCCTTTACCTGTCTGAACGAAAGAGCATCCCTCAATCCGTAGCGGTCATGGTTTCCCATAAATTATCTGCGCCGATTTCAACCACCCGGCTGCCCAGTTCTGCTGCCCATACGTCTCCGGTGCCGAATTCCGCCCGCCAGGACCATAGCCTGCGGGTGGCGAAATGCAGCACATGTTCATAGGTGAACCCGAACGCGCCATGCGTCTGGTGCGCAATGCTGGCCCCCCTGCCCGCCCCCTCGCCCGTGCGCGCCTTGGCGGCGGCGATGCGCAGCCAGACATCCGCGCTGTTGTTGGAATGCAGCGACTTGTCCACCGCCGCGCAGGCCGCCGTTCCCGCAGCACCACAGGCCGCCACTTCATCGGCCAGTTGCGCCAGGCTTTGCTGCACGGCCTGAAATTTGCCGATGGGCTTGCCAAACTGGATGCGGTCATTGGCGTATTTAACCGATTCCTGCAACGTGCGTTCCAGCGCCCCGCCGATCTGCACCGAACGGATCAGCGCCCCATAAAGCGTCACCGCGTTGGCCGGAAGCCCGGCCGCCATATTGCAGGCCGCCGCCGGCGCATTTTCAAAACGCACAATATCGCGGGGCTCGCGCGCCATGTTCAGGCCGGGTTCCGCATGATAATCGCCGCGCGCGACCAACGCCACGCGCACCGCCCCCTCGGCCTCTTCGACCACAACCAGATGCGCCGCCGCATCGCCCCATGGCACGCGCGGGCACACCCCATCCAGCCGCCAGCCATCGGCGTCTCGAAACAGATGCAGCCCCGCGCCGGGCGCCGCACAGGCGATGCTCATCGGGCCCATCGGCGGCTCGATCCCCGCCCGGTCCAGCAGCCATCCCGCCAGAATGGTTTCCGCGAGCGGTATGGGCGCGGCATATTGCCCGGCGCCATGCAGCACCACGCGCGCGTCCAGCCAGTCGCAGCCAACACCCCCTCGCTGCTCGGACACCAGCGGCAAGGTCAGCCCGGCTTCCTCTACCGCCTTCCATAACGCGCCCGGCCAAACGCCTTCTTCTGCCGCGGTCAATAATTCGGGCGTTACCCTGTCGCTGAACAGGCGGTTGACCGTGTCGCCCAGCATTTTACTGATGTCGCTCATATGAAAATCCTACCTCAACCCGAGACCGCGCGCGATGATGCCGCGTAAAATTTCCCGTGTGCCGCCGCGCATGGAATAGGAAACCGAGTTCTGCATCAGGAAAGCCAGCACCTGTTCCAGATTGCTGGCGTCCTTGCCGGTGCGCGGCTCCACATTAAAAATGGCTTGCGCGATGGTGGGAGTTTCCTGCTCGAACACCGCGCCCAGATCCTTGACGATCGAACCTTCGAGCGCCGGGTCCAGCCCGGCGTTCAATTTGGCCGCCACCGACACCGACATCTGGCGCAGCGTGGAGAGATGCGCCACCAGCCGCCCGACCGCGGCAAGCCCCGCCGGTGTGGGGTTTATGGCTAGCTCCCGGATCATTTCGAGTATCAGCTGAATACAGGACAGATAGCGTTCCGGTCCGCTGCGTTCAAATGCCAGTTCCGACATCACCTGCGACCAGCCATTATCGGCCTTGCCCACCACGGCGCTGTCGGGCACGAAACTGTCCTCGAACACCACTTCGTTAAAATGATATTCGCCCAGCAGGCTGCGGATCGGGCGCACCAGAATATTGTTTTTGGCCTTCAGATCGGTCCCGTCCACCGTCCGCAGATCGATCAGAAACTGCGTCAAGCCTTCCTGGCGCCCATCCGGATTGGCGCCAGTACGGAACAGGCCCAGCATGACGTGTGCGGTGTGCGCGCCGCTGGTCCAGATTTTGCGCCCGGTTATCCGATAGCCGCCATCGACCTTGACCGCCCGGCTGCGCACCGAGGCCAGATCGGAACCGCTGTCGGGTTCGCTCATGCCGATGCAGAAGAACATCTTCCCTGCCGCCACATGCGGCAGATATTTCTGGCGCTGCTCCTCGGTGCCAAACCGCAGCAGCAGCGGCCCGCTCTGCCGGTCGGCAATCCAGTGCGCGGCCACCGGCGCGCCCGCGACCAGCATTTCCTCCAGCATCACATAGCGCTCAAACGAGGTGCGTTCATGCCCGCCGTATTTTTTGGGCCATACCATGCCGATAAGTCCGGCTTCGCCCATTTTACGGCTGAATTCGGGGTCCGTCCCGCTCCAGCTTTGCGAACGGTCGAGCGCGCTCCGCTTGGCGTTATGCTCAGTCAGAAACTGCCGCACCTCAAGGCGCAGCTTCGCCGCCGCGGGCGGCATCTCAACCGGATCGAAACTGAATGTCTGCATGGTGTCCTCTATTGAAAATCCAAAGCTACACCCGCACCAGTTTTCCCGGGTTCATCAGATTGTGCGGATCGAGCGCCAGCTTGACGGCGCGCATGACGCTGACCGCCTCGCCATGTTCGGCCTGCATGAACGCAAGCTTGCCATAGCCGATGCCGTGTTCGCCGGTGCAGGTGCCATCCATCGCGAGCGCGCGCAGGATGAGGCGTTCGTTAAACGCCTTGCAGCGCGCCACTTCCTCCGGATTATCCGGATCAAAGATCAGCAGGGTATGGAAATTACCGTCGCCCACATGGCCGATGATGGGGGCCTCAATGCCGCTGGCGATCAGATCGCGTTTGGTTTCCTCGATACATTCGGCCAGCCGCGAGATCGGCACGCAGACATCCGTCGGCATGCCTTTTTTGCCCGGATACATGGCAAGCGAGGCGTAATAGGCGGTGTGGCGCGCCTCCCATAATTTGTTGCGCACCTCGGTCTTGGTGGCCCAGTCAAACGCCCCGCCGCCATATTCGGCAGCGATTTCGCCAAAGCGCACCGTCTGTTCGCGCACGCCCGCCTCGGTGCCGTGAAACTCCAGAAACAGGGTCGGCTGTTCCACCAGATTGAGGCCGGAATATTTATTGATGCCCGCCACGGAAATTTCATCGATCAGTTCGATGCGCGCCACCGGCAGCCCCGACTGGATCGTGGCGATGGTGGCGTTGACGGCGCTTAATATATCCGGAAAGCGGCAGGTGGCGGCCGAAATCGCTTCAGGCACCGGATGCAGCTTGACCGCCACCTCGGTAATGACACCCAGCGTACCCTCGGAACCGACAAACAGCCGGGTCAGATCATAACCGCTGGAGCTTTTGCGGGCCCGGCGCGCGGTGCGCACCACCCGGCCATCGGCCATCACGACCGTCAGGCCCAGTACGTTTTCGCGCATGCCCCCATAACGTACCGCATTGGTGCCAGAGGCGCTGGTTGCCGCCATGCCACCCAGGGTCGCGTCGGCGCCCGGATCAATCGGGAAGAACAGGCCCGTGTCGCGGATATATTCGTTCAGGGTTTTGCGGGTTACGCCCGCCTCGACGATGCAGTCGCCATCTTCCGCATTCACCGACAGGATTTTATTCATCTGCGACAGATCCAGGCAGACGCCGCCATGTATGGCCGCCACATGCCCCTCCAGCGACGTGCCCGCGCCGAAGGGAATGACCGGCGTGCCACGGGCGGCGCAGATCTGGATGATTTCCACAACTTCCTCTGTGGAATGGGCGAACACCACGGCGTCCGGGGACTGCGGGGCGTGATAGGACTCATCCTTGCCATGCTGCTCCCGCACCGGTGCGGAGGTGGACAGGCGCTGCCCAAAACGGCTGCGCAGCAGATCGATCGCGTCCTGATTTCTTGCTGGTTCCGCCATGAGCGCCCCCCATTCTTATAGATTTCCCGCTTGCAGGCCGGTCAGGCCCCGCGCAAGTCAGGTTTGGGAGGCATCTTAGCAGACAGTTAACCAGTTCGCAGCCACTATCCGCCGTCGCCCGTCTACTGGAAAAAACCCATGTCTCAGGCCCAAGCCGCCCCCATTCAGCTTCCCGCCGGTCTGTCCTTTTTTGCCGGAAACACGGATTAATGTACCATTTTACTTTGAGCCTCCGGTTGCCCTGGCCACCGTTAAAGTAGGCGAGAACGTCCGCATCGGGCGGGACAGTTACCTTAATGACGGGATTATCCGGGAACACACGACCATCGGCCGCTACTGTTCCATGGGGCGCAGGGTCACCATTGGTGCCCCGCATCACCCGCTGAATTATATGACGACGCATCTTGCGTTACCGGCCTCAAGCGATCAGGGCGCTCCAAACCCGGACACGCTGGAAGGCCTGATTGAAACCCATATCGGCAATGATGTGTGGATTGGCGATAATGTGTTGATAAAGCGTGGCGTACATATTGGCGACGGTGCGGTCATTGGGGCCTCGGCTGTGGTCACCAAAGACGTCCTCCCCTATGCCATCGTGACTGGGGTTCCCGCGCGCCTGCTACGCTACCGGTTCGATGAAACGACGCGCCAGCGCCTGATCCGGTCGGCCTGGTGGTCTTATCCGGAAGCGTTTCTGGCAACGCTGCCGTTGCGCGATGTCGCGGCCACTCTGGACAGACTTGAAAATGAACAGCCCGCCGTCGACCCCATAAATTATACGCGTGTGCCGCCGCTAGTGGCCGGATTGTACCATTAGCATCGCGTTCCGGCGCGCTCTGTTGCGAATGTCAAATCCACTCCACCAGGCTGATATTGTCGAGTAGTCCCTGTCATAGTAGATTGGCCCAAACCAGAAAGGGCGCAGTCAATATGGCACAGACAGTTTTCGACGCTAAACCCATAGAAATTACCGGGCAGTCGGTGCTGCCGGAATGGATCGACTATAACGGCCATATGAATGTGGCGTTTTACGTTCTGGCCTTCGATAAAGCACTGGATAAGGTGTTCGACCTTCTGGATATCGGCGAGGAATATGTGCAGCGTACCGGCGACTCGGCCTTTGTATTGCAGAACCATGTCACCTATCTGAATGAATTGAAGCTGAATGATCCGATCCGGGTGACGTTTCAACAGCTCGATTGGGACGCCAAAAAAGTGCATTATTTCGTGCATATGTATCACGCATCAGAAGGCTTTCTGGCCGCCACCGCCGAGCAGGTGATGATGCATGTCAGCCTGGAGACGCGCAGGTCTTCGCCGTTTCCGCCTGAGGCGCAGGCGAAATTGGCGGCCATGCAGGCCGCGCACATGAAACTGCCCCGCCCGGAGAGCGCCGGGGCAAGCATTGGCATCCGCCGCAAGTCCGCCGCGTGATGCGTCACGCATTTGTGGTTTGCCTTACCGTCATTCTGATGACGTATGGAGGGGCGGCCCATGTCGCCTGCAGTGATCCAGCCGCAACAGGAGTAGATTGGAGCCGCTGTTATCTGGAGGAACAGAACCTGTCCGGGTCCAGCCTTGAAGGCGCCAATCTGCGCGAAGCGCGTTTCAACCGATCCACCCTGACGGGCGCAAACCTCCGAAAGACCGTGGCGCGGCATGCTAAATTCGATTCCGCTGACTTGTCGGATGCAATTCTGGAAAATGCAGATTTGAGGGAGGCTGATTTTACCCTTGCTGTCCTGCACAACGCCCATATGGCGGGCGCCAATTTACGGCGCGCACGTCTGTTTCGCGCCGATTTGCGGGGTGCAGACCTGACTGGCGCCAAGCTGGAATTAACTGACATGCTGAACGCCGATCTTACCGGCGCCACCTGGACCAATGGGAAACGATGCGGGGAAGGCTCCCTCAGCCAGTGCAAGTAACAGGCGAAAACGCGGCGCCGCACATGCTATAATGCTTCATGACTCAGCTCGATTCTCACCCCATGAAAACCCCGCAAACGCCCGCCTATCTCAACGGGCTGAACGCCATGCAGCGCGACGCGGTAGAGGCGCTGGATGGCCCGCTGCTGGTGCTGGCGGGGGCGGGCACCGGCAAGACGCGGGTGCTGACGACGCGCATAGCACATATTCTATGGACACGGCGCGCCTTCCCCTCACAGATCCTGTCGGTGACCTTTACCAACAAGGCCGCGCGAGAGATGCAGGAACGCGTGGGGGCGCTGATCGGCGGCGCGGTAGAGGGCATGCCGTGGCTGGGAACCTTTCATTCCATCGGCGCCAAGATTTTGCGCCGCCACGCCGAACTGGCGGGGCTATCGTCCAATTTCACCATTCTGGACACGGATGATCAGGTCCGGCTGCTGAAACAGATATTGAGCGCGGAAAATATTGACGACAAGCGCTGGCCCGCGCGTTCCCTGGCGGCATTGATAGACAGATGGAAAAATCAGGGGCTGACCCCCGAAAAAGTGCCGGAAGCGGAATCCTTCAGTTTCGCCAATGGTAAGGGACGCGAATTCTATGCCATCTATCAGGCAAGGCTGAAGGTGCTGAATGCCGCGGATTTCGGTGATCTGCTGCTGGAATGCCTTGGCCTTCTGCAACGCAACCCCGATGTGCTGGCCCAGTATCAGGAACGCTTCAAATATCTGCTGGTGGACGAATACCAGGACACCAACGTGGCGCAATATTTGTGGCTGCGCCTGCTGGCGCAGGGGCGGCGCAATGTTTGCTGCGTCGGCGACGACGACCAGTCGATTTATGGCTGGCGCGGGGCGGAGGTAGGCAACATCCTGCGCTTTGAAAAGGATTTCCCTGGCGCGCGCATCGTGCGGCTGGAACAGAACTACCGTTCGACGCCGAATATTCTGGCGGCCGCCAGCGGCATGATTGCCGCCAATCAGGGACGGCTGGGAAAAACGCTCTGGACGGATCGACAGGAGGCGGGAGAGAAAATACAGATATGCGGCGTATGGGATGGGGCGGAAGAAGCGCGCATCATAGGCGAGCAGGTCGAGCAGTTGCAGCACAAGGGAGAGCGGCTGAATGACATGGCAATTCTGGTGCGCGCCGGCCGCCAGACCCGCGAATTCGAGGAACGCTTCCTGACCCTTGGCGTACCCTACCGGGTAATCGGCGGGCCGCGCTTTTACGAACGCATGGAAATACGCGACGCCATCGCCTATCTGCGCGTCATTGCGCAACCCGCGGATGATCTGGCGTTTGAGCGTATTCTCAACACACCCAAACGCGGGCTGGGCGACGCGCTGGCGCAAAAGCTGCATCGGACGGCCAGATCCCATAATATACCTCTGACAAGGGCGGCGCGGCTGCTGATCGAATCGGACGAGCTTCCCGCCCGCAGCCGCAATCCGCTGCGCGCGCTGGAAGAGGATTTTTCCCGCTGGCGCGGGCTGCTGGCCAGCACGCCACATCCGCAGGTGGCGCAACTGATCCTCGATGAAAGCGGTTACACGGCCATGCTGAAGGCCGACCGCGCGCCCGATGCGCCAGGAAGGCTGGAAAATCTGAAGGAACTGATCAACGCGCTGGAGGCCTTTGAAAATCTGGGCGGTTTTCTCGAACATGTGTCACTGGTGATGGAAAACCAGCAATCCGGCGCGGATGACCGGATTAACGTCATGACCCTGCACAGTGCAAAAGGGCTTGAATTCAATACGGTTTTTCTGCCCGGGTGGGAGGAAGGCCTGTTCCCCAGCCAGCGCAGCATGGATGAAAATGGCGTTGCGGGTCTGGAGGAGGAACGCAGGCTGGCCTATGTCGGCATCACGCGGGCGCGGGTGCGGGCGCGGATATTTTATGCCGCCAACCGGCGCGTCTATAATCTGTGGCAGGCGGCATTGCCGTCGCGTTTTATCAGCGAATTGCCGCATGACACCATCAATATACAGACGGATCAGGGGGTTTACGGCGGCGGCATGCGCGAAGCGGCGCCTGTGTTTGAACAGAATTATGACACGCCCGGCTGGCAGCGCATGCAAGCCGCGCGGCGGCAACCGCGCAGTGTGACGATTGATGTAAGGGCCCAGCCCGGCCGCGCCACAGCCGCCACCGAAGAAACCGAATATGCGGAAGGGGCGCGCATCTTCCATGCCAAATTCGGCTATGGGCATGTTCTTGGGGTGGATGGCGGCAAACTGGAAATTGAGTTTGAAAAGGCTGGCCGCAAGCGGGTCCTAGGCGCTTTTGTGCAACCGGCGTGAAGCATGATTTCGACGCTATTCCTGGCAAGCATGAACCTTCCGGCCCCTGCGGCCTATAGCTTAGCCGATCTTCTGGAGGGGCTGGATGCGCCCCAGGCAATGTCCGTTTCCACCTTTGAAATTCCGGGAACGGCGGAATTCACCGTTCAGGCGCTCTATCCTGAAATCCTGACTGCAAACACACTGCTGAATGCCATGACGCCTCTCCTCGAGGCGCTGGCGATCGCAACGCCAGAGATCACCATTGAGCAGGTGGAAGAGCGGGACTGGGTGGCGCAATCGCTGGCTGATCTGCCGCCCATCAGGGCCGGGCGATTTTTTATTGCGGGCGCACATAGCCTGGGCCGCGCCCCATGCGCTGCACTGACACTGCACATCGAAGCGGGGCTGGCCTTTGGCACCGGGCATCATGAAACGACCCTAAGCTGTCTGCTGGCGATTGACTGGCTGGCGCGGCGGCGGCGTTTTGAACGGGTGCTGGATCTTGGCTGTGGCACAGGCGTGCTGGGCATGGCGGCGGCAAAGCTGTGGCGGCGCCGGATCGTGGCCAGTGATATTGATCCGGTCGCCGTTAAGATCACAGCGGAAAATGTCCGCCGGAACGGGCTTACGGCGTTTATCCATCCGGTGACGGCGGCGGGATTTGGCCACCCCGCTTTGTCCCGCGCGGCACCCTATGATCTGGTGCTGGCCAATATATTAGCGCGGCCCCTGATGCGGCTGGCGAACCCGATGGCGCGGCGCGTGCGGCCGGGAGGCATGGTTGTCCTGTCGGGACTTTTGCGCAGCCAGGAGGCGGCGGTGCGCAGCGCGTACAGGACACAGGGGCTGTTTCTGACCCGGCGGATTTTGTGCGGAGATTGGTCCACTCTGGTGCTTCATAATCCGGTTTTGCATCGGGGGAATATACAGCTAGAATGAAACGGTGGATTTTCGCCTGAAAAATGTGGCCTGATCATGAATGAAATAACCGATATAGCCCCGTCAATAACGGAACTGGGAGAGCGGCTTTCCCGGTTGCGGACGGAACTCGCCCGGCGCGGCCTGGCCGGGTTTGTGATCCCCCGCGCCGATGCGCATCAGGGCGAATATGTGCCACCGCATGATGCGCGCCTGGCATGGCTGACCGGCTTTACCGGATCGGCGGGAACCGCGGTTATTTTGCAAAATAAGGCAGCCATTTTTGTCGATGGGCGCTATACGCTGCAGGTGCGTGACGAAGTGGACACCCAGTTGATCAGCCCGCATCCGGTGATGGAAATTTCACCCGAGGAATGGATAGCTGACACGCTTGGAAAAAATGACCGGCTTGGCTATGACCCGTGGCTGCACACGCCGGACGGCGTGACGAAAATTCAGAAAGCCTGCGCCACAGCCGGGGCGGAACTGGTTGCCTGCGCCGATAATCCTATCGACGCGGTATGGGTGGATCAGCCGCCGCCGCCCAAGGCCGCCATCACCCCCTACACGCTGGAATATGCGGGAGAGACATCCGAAGCCAAACGGGCGCGGATCGCCGAAATCATCGCCAAATCGCCCGCCGACGCCACCGTTCTGACCATGCCGGATTCTATTGCATGGCTGCTGAACATTCGCGGCGGAGACGTCACGCATTCGCCGCTGCCGCTTTCGTTCGCTGTTCTGTATGCGGACGGCCGCGCGGAACTGTTTCTCGATCCTGGCAAAATTACCAGCGGGCTGGCGGCGCATCTGGGCAATCAGGTCGGCCTGCGCGACGCGGACCAGCTGGGTCCCGCACTGGACGCGCTGGGCAGGGAGGCCCGGCATGTGCTTTTGGACACGAGTACAGCGGCGTCATGGATTTCCAGTCGGCTGATGCAGGCAGGCGCGACGCTGGTTTCAGGCGCCGATCCCTGCGCACTGCCAAAGGCGCGCAAGAACAGCACCGAAATTTCCGGGATGCAAAAGGCGCATGTCCGCGATGGCGCAGCGTTGTGCAGCTTTCTGGCCTGGCTGGATCAGGCTGCGTCAAAGGGCGGTCTTGATGAGATGACCGCGTCCGATAAGTTGCAGGCTTTCCGTGAAGCGACAGGCCTGCTGCGGGATTTAAGCTTTCCAACCATCTCGGGCGCTGGGCCGAACGGCGCCATAGTGCATTACCGGGCCAGCGTCAAAAGCAACCGGCTGCTGGAACCGGGCAATCTCTATCTGCTCGATTCTGGCGCGCAATATCTGGACGGCACCACCGATGTCACACGCACCATCGCGATTGGCAAACCGACGGCCGAGCAGCAGGACCGTTTCACCCGTGTCCTGAAAGGCCATATCGGCCTCGCCACGATACGCTTTCCCAAGGGGGTTACGGGCGCGCATCTGGATGTGCTGGCCCGCGCCGCGCTCTGGAAGGCGGGGCTGGATTATGATCATGGCACCGGGCACGGCGTCGGCTGTTATCTTGGCGTGCATGAGGGGCCGCAGAGCATTTCGCGGCGTCCCAATAGTGTGGCGCTGGAACCGGGAATGATCGTCTCCAATGAACCCGGCTATTACAAGCAGGGGGCTTTTGGCATCCGTATTGAAAATCTGGTGCTGGTGACCGAGCCGCAAATGATAGAGGGCGGCGAGCGTGCGATGATGGGCTTTCAGGCGCTAACACTGGCGCCGATGGATGTGCGGCTGGTGGTGCGCGCGCTGCTGACGGAGGAAGAGGCGGCGTGGCTGAACGCCTATCACGCACAGGTGCGTGAAACCCTGACGCCGCTGGTGGATGCGGCTACGGCCGGATGGCTGGCCAACGCCACACGCGCGATTTAAGCGCCGGTCAACGCCAGCCACTCCTCTTCGGCCAGTATCGTCACTCCAAGCTCGCGCGCTTTTTTCAGTTTTGAACCCGCATCCGCACCGGCAACGACAAAATCCGTTTTGGAGGAAACCGATCCCGCCACTTTCGCGCCGAGACTTTGAGCACGGGCCTTAGCCTCGTCGCGCGACATCTTTTCAAGCGAACCGGTGAACACCACGGTCTTACCCGCCACAAGTGAGGCCGATGTCGGAGCCACAAAATCGCGCACTATAATCTCGCGCAGCAACTCTTCAACTGTCACCTTGAAGCGTTTATCGGTGAAATATTCGATAGCCGCATTGGCCATAGTTTCACCAATACCATCAATGGCCAGAAGTTCCCGGTACGCCGTGCTTTCGTGATCGGCGGCGTTCCGCATGGCAGCACGAAAAGCCCCAAACAAATGATAATGTCTCGCCAGCAGCCGGGCGTTATTCCGCCCGACATGCCGAATGCCAAGAGCATAAATAAATCGCTCCAGTTCTATTTCACGGCGTGCCTCGATGGATGATATCAGATTTTCGACTTCCTTATACGTACGTTTTGACTCATCAACTATTTTTTTTCTTTTTTTTCCTGTCCTTCTCTCCCTCTCTAACGCGTCTTCCTCACGTTTTCTGAAAAAAGCTTTCTTTACCTCCTCAATCTTTTCTCTGAGTGTAAAAATGTCCGCAAACCCTGTGATAAGCATTTCATCAAAAAGCAGTTGAATATTTTGTTCACCCAGCCCTTCGATGTCAAACGCGTCGCGGCTGACGAAGTGCCGCAGGCGCTCAACCACCTGGGCGGGGCACAGCGCCCGGTTGCCGCACCGCCACACGGCGTCTTCCTTGCCGGTTTTCGCATCGGTCTCGCGCACCGCCTGACTGCCGCAGGCCGGACACAGGGTGTTAAAAATATAGGGCGTTGCGTCCTGTGGCCGCTTGTCCATAACCACTCCGACAATCTGCGGAATGACATCGCCCGCGCGCTGCACGATAACCGTATCGCCAATGCGCACATCCTTGCGCCTGATCTCATCTTCATTATGCAAGCTGGCGCTGGACACCACCACGCCACCCACCGTGACGGGACGCAGTTTCGCCACCGGCGTCAGCGCGCCGGTGCGGCCCACCTGAATTTCAATGGCCTCCAGCACGGTTTGCGCCTGTTCCGCTGGAAATTTATGCGCAATTGCCCAGCGCGGCGAGCGCGAGCGAAAGCCAAGCCGGTCCTGCAAATCCAGCCGGTCCACCTTGTAGACCACGCCATCAATGTCATAGTCCAGCAATGCGCGCGTCTCCTGCAGGTGCCCATAGACCGCCAGCATTTCTTCCGGGCTTTCGCAGCGCCGCATCTCGCGGTTGGTAGGCAACCCCCAGTCTTTGAACCGCCCGATCATCTCCATCTGGGTATGCGCCCGCAATTCACTGATTTCACCCCACGCATAGGCAAAAAACCGCAGGGGACGTTGCGCGGTGATGGCGGGATCAAGCTGGCGCAGCGCACCGGCGGCGGCGTTGCGAGGGTTCATGAATACGGCTTTGCCCTCAGACGTTTGGCGCGCATTCAGGGCGGCAAAATCATCGTGCGATATATACACCTCGCCGCGTACGTCAATCACGCGCGGCACATCAGCCCCGTTCAGCCGCAGGGGAACATCGCGCAACGTGCGCAGATTGCCCGTGATGTTTTCGCCGGTGAACCCATCGCCGCGCGTGGCGCCAGCGATAAATAATCCATCCTCATAACGCAGGGTGGCGGAAACCCCGTCGATTTTGGGCTCTGCGGTAAATTCAAGCGGGTCGTCCCCGGCAAGTCCCAGAAAATTCCGGATGCTGTCGCAGAAGTCAAAGATATCTTCCGCCGTGAAGGCATTATCCAGCGACAGCATGGGGCGGGCGTGGGTGCTTTTCTCGAACCCCTCGCGCACCGCGCCGCCCACACGCAAATCCGGGCTATCCGGCCGTTGCAGCGCGGGAAACCGGGCTTCAATCTCTGAATTTCGCTGCCGCAGCCCATCATATTCGGCATCGGAAATAATGGGCGCGTCATTGCGATGATAATGCGCATCATGCACGGCAATTTCTTCGGCCAGGCGGGCCAGTTCTGCACCCGCCTGCGTCTCGCTTAATGCATCCACCGGGATCTTTTCAGCGCGGCTCAACGGCGCGCCCCGGCCGTCATCAAACTGTCGGCGGCGGCGCGGGCCGCATCGGTGATCTCGGCCCCCGCCAGCATACGGGCAATCTCCTCGCGCCGCGCCGCACCATCAAGGATTTCAACCGAGGTCGTGGTGGCAGTACCCTTCGCATGATTGCGCTTTTGCACCCGCCAGTGCGCAGCGCCACGGGCCGCCACCTGGGGAGAATGCGTGACCACCAGCACCTGCCCGCCACCCGCCGCCAGCCGCGCCAGCCTGTCGCCTATCGCATCGGCGACCGCGCCGCCAACGGCGCTGTCCACCTCGTCAAACACCAGTGCCCGGCCCGAGGCGCTTTTGGCGAGCACCATGCGCAAGGCCAGCATGAAACGGGACATTTCCCCGCCCGAGGCAATTTTATTCAGCGCACCGGGATTGGCCCCGGGATTGGCCGCCACCTGAAATTCAACCCGGTCAATGCCCTCCGCACTTCGTTCCGCCCCGGCTAACGGGCCGAGCACCGTATAAAATACCGCTTTTTCGAGCTTGAGCGGTGCAAGTTCCTTTTTCACCGCCCTGTCAAGCTGCGCCGCCGATTGCTGACGTGTGGCACGCAGCCGATCAGCGATCAAATCATAGGCGGCAAGGCTGGCGGCGTGCCGTTTTTCCAGATCATCAAGCCGCGCGCCGCCCGCATCGATCAGTTCCAGTTGATCTGCAATGCGCGCCTGCAATCCGGGCAGCGCGTCCACAGGAACATGATGTTTGCGCGCGGCCGCGCGCAGTGCAAACAGGCGCGCCTCAAAAGCGTCCAGCCGGTGCGGATCAGATTCCATATCAGAGAGGGCGAGTTCGAGCTGTGCGCGCGCCTCCATGGCGTCCGATGCGGCGCTGGAAAGGGCCCCAAGCGCCGCATCCAGCCGCCCGGCGGATTGTCCGGCAATTCGCTCCAGCCGGCGCATCGCCGACGCCAGCAGCGCCTCCGCCCCGCCGCCCCCATCCACGCTCAGCGCGCCAAGCGCTGCGTTTATTTCGCCCGTCAGTTTTTGAGATGACATCATCAGGCTGCGCGCATCGGCCAATTCGGCCTCTTCGCCTTCGCGGGGGGCCAGCATTTCAAGTTCTTTCAGGACGTGGCGCAGATAATCTTCTTCCCTCTGCGCCTTCTCCATATCTGTCCTCGCCTGATCCAGCGCCGCGGCCGTTTGCTGAATTTCCCTGTAGGCGGAACGGCACGCCGCCAATTCGGCCGAGTGCCCACCGAACAAATCCAGTAATGCGCGATGCCCGGCGGCGTTGAGCAGCCCGCGATCATCGTTCTGTCCGTGCACTTCTATGAGCAGGTCCCCTGCCGCGCGCAACAGACCCACGCTGACCGCCTGATCATTGATAAAGGCCCGGCTGCGGCCGTCGGCGCCAATGACACGGCGCAGAATGACTGCATCCGATGCGTCAATGCCCTGTTCCAATAAAAGGCCCGCTGCCGGATGCGAGGGGCCAATGCAAAATTCAGCGCTGGCTATCGCCTGATCACAGCCCTTGCGGATCAGGGCGGCATCCGCGCGGGCGCCCGTAGCCAATCCCAGCGCATCGAGCAGAATGGATTTACCTGCGCCTGTTTCTCCGGTCAGAACGGTCAAACCCGGCGTGATTTGCAGATCCAGCCGGTCGATTAACACGAGATTGCGTATCGAAATGCCAGCGAGCATGTATTCTGTCTCTCTGGATGGGGCCTGATCAGCTAATTCCGCTAAAGGCCCTGCTGATCCAGGATTTATTGTTTTCGACCGGTTGGACATGCTTGCCCGTCAACAGGGCGTAACTGTCCTGGTACCAGTCGCTGCCAGGATAATTATGCCCAAGAACAGCCGCCACAGACTGGGCTTCCTCAATGACGCCCAACGCGACATAACATTCCGTCAAACGGTGCAGCGCCTCTGGCACATGGGTCGTTGTCTGAAAGAACTCCACCACCATACGGAAGCGGTTTATGGCCGCAAGATATTCGTGCTGCCTGAGATAATAGCGTCCAATCTCCATCTCTTTTCCCGCAAGATGGTCTTGCGTCAGATCCACCTTCAGCCGTGCGTCGCGCGCATAATCACTGGCCGGGAATCGGCGCACCACATCCGTCAGGGCCTGCAGCGCCTCGCCCGTGATTTTCTGGTCACGCTCCACATCGGAGATTTGTTCATAAAGCGAGATCGCCACGATATAATACGCGTATACCGCGTCCCGGTGTCCCGGATGCAGGGAAATGAAGCGCTGCGCCGCCAGCATGGCCTTGTCATATTCGTTGATCTGGTAATTCGAATAGGCGGCCATCAGCATGGAACGCCGCGCCCAGACCGAATAAGGATGCTGGCGCTCTACTTCGTCAAACTGTTCAGCCGCCTGGAAATAGCGTCCACGCTGCAGTTCCTTCAAAGCAGTATTGTAGATTTCCTCTACCGGGCGCTCCACATATTTAATTTCCTTGGCGCCAGTCCCGGCACAGCCGGTAACCGCCAGCGCGATGCCCAGAACCGCAAGTAGACGCCAGGTGCGAAACCATCCGCAGGCGAAAGACACGTCCGATCCCATCTTCATATATTCAGACTCAATGCATGCTTGTGCGGTTGCTCCTGTTTAGCGCATTTGGCGGGGCAGGGCAATTTCCGTCCGGGGGGGCCGGTCCGGTAGTGCGGTCAGCTAACCGCGCGCGGCGCGGCGCAGGTTCCGTTGCGGCGCGGCACCCGTCTGGCGTTCAGCCCCCACGGGCCATTCCACATATTCCCAGGCGTTCGGCGTATTGAACAGGGTCCTGAGCAGTTTGTTATTCAGGGCATGTCCCGCACGCACGGCATCAAAGCGGCCAATGATTGGCGCACCGGCAAGGTACAGATCACCCATCGCATCGAGAATTTTATGGCGGACAAATTCATCAGGGAACCGCAGGCCCCCTTCGTTCAGGACATTTTCTCCATCCAGCACGATGGCGTTCTGAAGCGAACCGCCCCGCGCCAGGCCGAGCGATTTCAAATGTTCGGCTTCGTGCAGAAACCCAAAGGTCCGCGACGGCGCGATTTCGGTCTTGTATTGGCCCGGGCCGGACTGAAAGACATAGGCCTGACGCCCAATGATACTAGCCGGGAAATCAATTTCAAAATCAAGGACAAAGCCATCATGCGGCGACAGGCTTACCCGTTTGCCGTCTTCCGAAACACTGACCGTATCAAGGATGCGGATATAGCGGCGGCGCGCGGTCAGCCTGCTAACGCCCGCGCATTCCAGCAGCACGACAAAAGGCACCGCACTGCCGTCCAGCACCGGCAGTTCAGGCCCGTCCAGATCCACACGCGCATTGTCTATGCCGCACCCAGAAAATGCCGACATCAAATGTTCCACCGTCGCCACGGAAACCCCGGCCTCATTGGCCAGTGTGCTGCCTAGCTGGGTGTTGCTGACCGTGTCATAGCGCGCCTGCACGCAGATATTCTCGCCGGCAAGCCCCTTCGCCCCGCGCAAATCCATGCGGCGGAAAATAATGCCACTATCCGCTTCGGCCGGATAAATCGTAAAACGCACCTGCTCGCCTGAATGCAGGCCGATTCCAGCGCATCCTATGCGGTTGCGTAGTGTGGTCTGAAAATTTTCCACCCCGCCGGGCTTCTGACCCTGCCTGACCGGAAATTCTAACGCTCCACGCCGACCCTCACTCACGCTGCGCTCCAATTCAACCAACTTGCCCATAAGGCAATCCAGGCAACTGCACTCCGCCCGCCCGTCTCATGTCTTAATTAAAAGTCCTAAATGCAGGTAAGGCAGACAACCCGAATGACCTTGCGCGAATCATTATGGGCGAATCTGAATCACTAAGTAGCAAGTGGGCCTTAACGGCTCAAATCACTCTTTATTTCGTATTGTTACGGTCGATTCCGGGCACCCTTCCTGTCCCGGCCGTCATTCCGCATTCGACCGGGATGACAGCCGCCGCGTTTAATTTGCCGACCGGCGCAAAAATGCCGGAATGTCCAGTTCACTTCCCTTTGCCGCAGCGGGAGAGGCCTTCCCCGCCGCGTCACCGCGCAGGCCCGCTTTATCCAGCCCGGCTGCCTTTGGATAAAGGCCCGCCCCGGGATTTGCGCCGCGTCCTACGGAAGGCTCAACGCGTTCCGCGGCCTTGCGGCCAAACAG
>SHWM01000040.1 GCA_009693835.1 Alphaproteobacteria bacterium | reverse complement strand
TGAATGTTCATGCGCATTGTTCCTAGCCTCGACCGGGCCGGCAAAACCGCGCAACAGCAGGTTCAGCGCGTCAATGAAACCGGATTTTAATGTTTCCGCGAAGCTCGCCGCGGCGCCCGCGGTCGGTGCGCCATCAGAGACATCGTGCAACGCAAAAACCCCCTGCCCATCCCAGCTTTTCATCTGGGCAAGCGTGGTGACGACAAGCGCTGTTATGATAACGGCGGGATGCAGGAACAGCTTCTGGCCGGAACTGGGCGCGGGCAGGATCAGCGGCTGGCGGTTAACCAGCGTTTCTGCGACGCGGCGGAAATTGCTGCCCCGCACCACGGTATCTGTCGCGGCGCTGACGGCCACAAACTGGCCGTCGATCCGGGAAAAATGTACGATGACATCTCCCGTGTCCGCGCGGCAAAAGGCGAACCAGGGTTCGCCTTCGTCGGACAGCCCCATATCGGTGGCAATCTCAACGCCGGCGCGGCCAAGAATATCCACCACGCGGAACAGTTCGGCCAATTCTTCATTGGTCCAGTTCTGAGCCTGGTGGGGTTGCCGGAATGAAAGAATCGAAGCCATGCTTTAACGCGTCTATTCCCCTTATGCCCGTCAGGCCAGCACCCTGATATGTCCCAGACTAACACCGAACAATATATTCGCCCAGCGCATTGTGAAAACTTCTAAGCGTTCGCGAAGAGCAAACGATAGGTTTCAGGATCATAATATTTCATTAATTCCTTCACAAACACGGTGGCGTCAATGTTCAGCGCCTGCGCCCAAAGTTCGTAGCGGTCCGGCGGAATGCGGCCCCGCCCTGATTCCAGTTGCGAAACAAAAGTATAATATTCCACACCCACCTTCGCAGCCAGCTGCCGTTGGGTCAGATTATTGGCCTCGCGAAGTTCTTTCAGCCACTTTCCCGCCATCTGGCGGAGCTTCTGCACATCGTGGCCCGCGCTTTGTTGAGGATGCGAATACATGTTCTGTAGCCTTGTTTGTTTCGTGCGTACTGACATGAGGCGGGAGGAAACAGACCCTCCATCCCATGCAAGAATCTGTAACAGAAATGGCCTGAAAGTACAATAGTTACTGTACAAGCGCTTTGGCGGCCCCTGTGGCCTGTGGCGTATTTGCCACTATGCAGATTCCACTGAGGTCGGGATTTTAAGCCTGTTAGCCGATTTGCCCTCCAGCGCGTCCATAATCACACCCTCGATTCGCTTGAGTTTCTCAGCCGAGGTGATTTTCAGGCCAAAAGCGTCCCGCACGTAAAATGTGTCTATGGCTTCTTCGCCGAAGGTGGTGACATGGGCCGAGTTGATGGAAACGCCATTTTCAAACAGCGCCCAGGTAAGATCATGCAGCAGCCCCGGCCGGTCCCTGGCCGTCACCTCGATCATGGTCGTGGTATTGGAGGCCTCGTTATCGAACATCACCTGGCTGCGCACGGTAAAGGCCTGTTCGCGCTTTGGAAGTTTCTGTTTGCCAGCCAGCACAATGTGCGGGTGGTGGCGGCCATCCAGCGTTTTGTGCAGGATTTCCGAGAGGCGCTTCAGCTTCTTTTCTTCCGATAGCGCCCCGCCGTCCATGTCCTGCACCAGGAACATGTCCAGGGCCATGCCATCGGAGGTGGTGAAAATCTTTGCATCCACGATATTGGCGCCGATAGACGCAAACGCCCCGGCGACGCGGGCGAACAGCCCGGCATGGTCCGGCGCGTACAGGGTTATCTCGGTCACGCCCCGCGCCAGATCGACCTCATGCTTCAGATGGAAGGCGCCGCCTTTCAGGCGGGCGGCAGTTACAAACCGGGCATGCTTTTCATGCAGGTCCGTATCTCCGGCCAGCCAGTAGGGCGGATAATGCATGGCCAGAATGCTTTCGCGCTGCCCCGTATCGAAGTCCTGCAGACGTTCGGCCAGCCTGGTCTTGGCGGCAGCAATCCGCTCGCCCCGCCCCGCTATGCTGTGGCCGCCCGATAACAGGCTTTCGGCTTCCTCGTTTAACTGGCGCAGCAACTGCCCTTTCCAGCTATTCCATACGCCGGGTCCAACCGCGCGAATATCCACCACCGTCAGCACCAGCATCAGGCGCAGCCGCTCCTGGGATTTGATTTCCTCGACGAACTTCGTAATCGTACGGGGGTCCGAAATATCCCTCTTCTGCGCCACATCGCTCATGAGCAGGTGATTTTCCACCAGCCATATCACCAGTTCCGTATCCGATTCAGAAAGGCCCAGGCGGGGACACAATTCGCGCGCCACATTCGCCCCTGCCTGTGAATGATCATCTGGGCGGCCCTTGGCAATATCGTGCAACAGTACGCCCAGATAAATCACTTCGCGTTTCTTGATGCGCCGCATAATTTCGCTGGCCAGAGGGTGATCGTCCTTGAGTGTACCGGCCTCGATCTGTGACAGGATGCCGATGGCCCGGATCAGATGTTCGTCCACCGTGTAATGATGATACATGTTGAACTGCATCATCGCGACCACCCGCCCGAAATCCGGAACAAAAAGACCAAACACACCTGCCTCATTCAACCGGCGCAGCGTGGTTTCAGGATCTTTTTTGGAACACAGCATTTCCAGAAACAGGCGATTGGCTTCGTTGTCCGCGCGCAGGGCGTCATTGATCAGATGGAGCGATCGGGTCACCAGACGCAACGCTTTCGGGTGAATATCAAGGTCATTGTGCTGGGCGGTATGAAACAGTCGCAGCAGATTGGCCGGATCGTGAATAAACACCGCGTCATTGGCGACATTGAGCCGCCCGCCCTCGGCCCTGAAGGCGTCGAAAAGCTTGCGGCGGGAGCGTCCAAAACGCGGCAAAAACCGCCGTAATCCAACAGGTTTACGATGAATATCCTCCAGCAGCGCACAGAAAATGCGCGTCAGGTCGCCCACCTCCTTGGCGGCGCGGAAATAATCCTTCATGAACCATTCCACCGACGTCAGGCCGTCATGGTTGACGTACCCCAGCCTGTCGGCGATCGTCTGCTGCACGTCGAATGACAGACGCTCTACCGGACGGCCGGTCACCAGATGCAGATGGCAGCGCGCCAGTGAGAGAAAATCCTCCGCATGCTGAAAGCTGTCATATTCTGCCTGCGTCAGAACGCCCTTGGCGATCAGATCGCGCGCATCCTCGACACCATAGATGTACTTTCCGATCCAGTACAGCGTATGCAGATCGCGAAGCCCGCCCTTGCCGTCTTTCACATTAGGCTCGACCAGATAGCGCGTTTCGCCCTGGCGCATATGCCGCTGATCCCGCTCGGTCAGTTTGGCGTCGACAAAATTCGAGGAGGTGTCCGCCGCCACATCTGCGGTATAGCGTTTCTTCAGATCACTGAATAATTCCTGATCGCCGCACAGATAGCGGCTTTCAAGCAGAGCCGTGCGTATCGTTGTGTCGCCCTTTGAAAGGCGGATGCATTCATCCACCGAACGGGTGGCGTGGCCGACTTTCAGGCCCAAATCCCAGAGCACATAGAGCATGAACTCAACCACGCTTTCGCCCCACGGCGTCTGCTTGTACGGCAGCAGGAAAAGCAGGTCGATATCCGATTGCGGCGCCAGCCCGCCGCGGCCATACCCGCCTACCGCCGCCACGCACAGGCGCTCGCCGCTGGTGGGATTGTTTGCCCGGCTCACCCAGCGCAGCGCATATTCATACAGCGCGGAGATAATATTGTCCTGACAGGCCGAAAGCGCCTGCACCGCCTGCAACCCGCCCGCGCCGTCGCTGAGGGCCTGTTCCAGCGACGCCAGTGTGCGGGTCCGTGCCTCCTTCAGCAATTCCACTAGACGCCTGTTGCGGTCCGCGTCACTGGCGTCCTCGTCCGCGCCTATCGCTCGCAGGCCCGCGGCCAGTTCCTCCTGCAACGTGACCGTTATTACAGACGGGGTTTTCCTGGTTTTTGTAACAAAATCATCGGGCATGGGACATCTTATACCGTATCTGCCGCTCTCTGTAGTATTTAGTCCACAAGACCACGCAACTGGTAAACCAATTGCAACGCCTCCTTTGGCGACAGATCATCGGGATTGGCCGCCCGCAACGCCGTCAAGAGCCTGTCACCTTCGTTGATCCTTGCAGGCCCCGCCGGGGGACGGAACAATGGCAGCGCGTCGATCATCCGGGTGGCGCCGTCATCGGCTGCCTGGCTTTCAAGCTGCGACAGCACTTCCTGCGCCCGCGCAATAACCGCACCCGGCAAACCGGCCAGCCTGGCCACCTGAATGCCATAGGAACGATCGGCCGCCCCGGGAACCACCTCATGCAGGAAAATCACCTCGCCCTGCCATTCACGGACTTTCATGGTCACATTGGCCATGCCGGGCAACACCGTACCCAGCGCGGTCAATTCATGATAATGGGTGGCAAACAGCGCCCGGCAGCGATTGGTGTCGTGCAGATGTTCCAGCACCGCCCAGGCAATGGACAAGCCGTCATAAGTGGCCGTGCCGCGGCCAATTTCATCCAGAATGACGAGAGATCGCTCGCTCGCCTGATTAAGAATGGCGGCGGTTTCCACCATTTCCACCATGAAGGTCGAACGTCCGCGGGCCAGATCATCAGCTGCCCCCACGCGGCTGAACAACCGGTCGACGACGCCGATATGCGCGGATGCCGCGGGCACGAAGGCCCCCATCTGCGCCATGATGGCGATCAGGGCATTCTGGCGCAGAAATGTGGATTTGCCCGCCATGTTCGGCCCGGTCACCAGCCACAGGCGGCGGCCTTTCCCGCCATCCATGTCATCCCCCAGGTGGCAGTCATTGGCCGTAAATTGTCCCGCACTGCCGGCCCCCCGAAGGGCGGCTTCGACCACCGGGTGCCGCCCGCCAATGATATGAAAGCCCAGGTCATCCGCCAGCCGGGGCCGCACCTGGCGGGTGCGGTGCGCCAGATCCGCGAGCGCGCTCGCGACATCCAGCGCCGCCAGCGCCGCTGCTGTGCGTAACAGGGCCACGCCGCGGCCCATGACCTCTTTCAGTAAATCCTCCCACAAGGCTAGCTCTATCCCCAGCGCCCGGTTGGCGGCCTGATCGATCTTGCGTTCCAGTGCACCCAGCTCCACCGTGCTGAAACGCGCATTATTGGCCATGGTCTGACGGTGAATGAAGGTTTCGTTCAGGGGCGCGCGCATCAGCCGATCGCCCTGCGCCAGCCCGGTTTCCAGAAAATAACCCAGCACCCGGTTATGCTTGACCTTCAGGCGGTCAATCCCGCTCAGCCTGCGGTATTGATCTTCCAGCCCGGCAATGACCCGCCGGCTTTCGCTTGCCAGCACCCGCAATTCGTCCAGCGCGCGGTGATAGCCCGGGGCAATGAAGCCGCCCTCATTGGTTTGCACGAGCGGATCGGGCCGGATCGCCGCGCTCAGCCGGGTGATCAGAATTTCATGATGGCCGAGGTCGGTCAGGAGTGAGGCAAGGTCTGCCGGCAGTCCGCCCAGCGGCAAGGGTGTCTGCAGTCGCCTCTTAAGACTGTCGGCCGCCACCAGCGCATCGCGCACGGCCAGCAGATCGCGCGGCCCGCCCCGCCCCACGGATAGCCGCGCCAGCGCCCGTTCCAGATCGGGCGCCCGGCGCAAGTGCGCCCGCACCTCGTCGGCCAGATCGCGGCCGTCATAAAAATGCTGCACCATATCGTGCCGGCGGCGAATGGCCGCCACATCCGTTAACGGCGCATTCAGGCGCGCCGCCAGCAGCCGCGCGCCTGCACCCGTAATGGTGCGGTCGATGGCGGACAACAGGCTGCCCTTGCGCACCCCGTTCAGGGTCAGCGCAAGTTCCAGATTACGCCGGGTCGCCGCATCGATGGCCATGATGCCGCCAGGTTGCAGGCGCGCGGGCGGACGCAGCAGCGGCAGGCGGCCTTTCTGGGTCAATTCCATATAGCCCGCCAGCGCCCCGCAAACCGCCAGTTCGGCCCGGCCATAGCCGCCGAACCCGTCCAGCGCGGCCACCTGAAACAGCGCCATCAGCCGGCGCTCGCCGGCCTGACTGTCAAAATATTCCGGCGGCAAAGGCGTCGTTGTCGCGTTCTCCAGTGCGAAACCCGCCAAAAGGGCTTCCTCTTTCAGCAGCCGCTCGGGCAACAGCACCTCGCGCGGGGCCAGCCGGGCCATCTCGCCCGCCACCCTGTCCTGCGGCAGCGCCATCACGTCAAAACTGCCGGTTGAAATATCGCACCAGGCCAACGCCCATTCCCGCGCCCCGGCCACGCCCGTGGCCCCCAGCGCCGCCAGATAATTATGCGCGCGCCCATCCAGCAGGCTGTCTTCGGTCAGCGTTCCAGGGGTCACCAGCCGCACCACCTCGCGCGCCACCACAGATTTGGCGCCCCGCTTGCGCGCCTCCGCCGGGTCTTCGACCTGTTCGCACACCGCCACTCGGAAGCCGCTGGCGGTGAGGCGCGACAGATAGCCATCAGACGCATGCACCGGCACGCCGCACATGGCGATGTCCTTGCCCAGATGCTTGCCGCGCCGGGTCAGGGCGATATCTAGCGCGGCCGACGCCTGGACCGCGTCCTCAAAGAACAGTTCGTAAAAATCCCCCATCCGGTAAAACAGCAGATACTCAGGATGCGCAGCCTTGATCGCCAGATATTGCGTCATCATGGGCGTGGTGATCGCGGCAACCGGCGCCAACGGAAACAAATCCGGCGTTTCCGGCGGGTTCCGGGGAGAGGGGGCGGGTTCAATAAAGTCAGACATGGCGGCGAAATTAGCATACAATCCGCACCATGTATGGCTTTTCGGGTGACAGATACGCGCCCGGTTGCCTAAAATCCACGGCCCACTCTCAAATTCTGGTAATCTTATGAACAGCATGAAACCCACCGGGGACAAACGCCCGCAATTCACCGATGAAGAGGTCCTGCTATTCCATTCGGAGGGGCGGCCCGGCAAGATCGAAATCATCGCCAGCAAGCCGCTGGCGACACAGCGCGACCTTTCGCTGGCCTATTCGCCCGGTGTGGCGGTTCCGGTGCGCGCCATCGCGGAAAATCCGGCGCTCGCCTATGAATATACCGCCAAGGGAAATCTGGTCGCGGTGATTTCAAACGGTACGGCCATTCTGGGGCTGGGCGATCTGGGGGCACTGGCCTCCAAACCCGTAATGGAAGGCAAATCGGTGCTGTTCAAACGCTTTGCCGATGTGGATTCCATCGATCTGGAGTTGGACACCAAGGATACCGAAGAAGTCATCAACGCGGTGCGCTATCTGGGGCCCAGCTTTGGCGGCATCAATCTGGAAGATATCAAGGCGCCCGACTGTTTCATCATCGAACAGCGGCTGCGCGAGCTGATGGATATTCCCATTTTCCATGATGATCAGCATGGCACCGCCATTATCTCGGCGGCCGCGCTGATCAATGCGCTGCATCTGGCCGGCAAGGATATCAAGGACGTCAAGATGGTGGTCAATGGCGCTGGCGCCGCCGGCATTGCCTGTCTGGAGCTGATCAAGGCCATGGGCATGCCGCATGACCATGCCATTCTGTGTGACACCAAGGGCGTCGTCTATCAGGGTCGCAAGGAAGGCATGAACCAGTGGAAATCTGCGCACGCCATCGTCACCAAGGCGCGCACGCTGGAAGAAGCCATGGAGGGAGCGGATGTGTTGCTCGGGCTTTCCGCCAAAGGCGCGGTAACCGGAAAAATGGTGCGCGCGATGGCGCCCAATCCGGTCATTTTCGCCATGGCCAATCCGGACCCGGAAATTCTGCCCGAAGAAGTGGAAGCCATACGCGGCGACGCGATTATCGCCACCGGGCGTTCGGATTACCCCAATCAGGTCAATAATGTGCTGGGCTTTCCCTATATCTTCCGCGGCGCGCTGGATGTGCGGGCCTCGACCATCAATGAGGAAATGAAAATCGCCGCCGCCTACGCGCTGGCCGAACTTGCGCGCGAGGACGTGCCGGATGAAGTCGCCGCCGCCTATTCCGGCGAGCGCCCGAAATATGGTCGAAAATATATCATTCCCGTGCCGTTTGATCCCCGCCTGATCAGCCATGTTCCGCCCGCTGTCGCCAAAGCCGCGATGGATAGCGGCGTGGCGCGCCGCCCGATTGTGGATATGGACGCCTACCGGCATCAGCTGCGCGCCCGGCTGGACCCGATCGCCGACACGCTGCATCCGGTGTTTGAATATGTGCGCGCCAATCCAAAACGCATCGTGTTCGCCGAGGGCGAGGAGGAGCAAGTGATCCGCGCAGCCCTTTCCTACCGCAACAGCGGCTATGGCACCCCCATTCTGATCGGGGTGGAGGAGCGCATCCGCGAAAGCCTGGAGGCATCGGGTCTGGACCCCGACGAGGATCTGGAAATTCATAATTCGCGCGAACCCGCGCTCGTGGCCAAATACCGCGATTTCCTGTATGGGCGGCTGCAGCGCAAGGGTTTCCTGTTCCGCGACTGCACACGGCTGGTGTCCTACGACCGCAATATTTTTGCCGCCTGCATGGTTGCCTGCGGGGATGCGGACTGCATGGTCACCGGCGTCACCCGCAATTCCGCCGTGGCGTTGCAGGATGTGCGCCACGCCATCGACACCAGACCGGGCCAGCGGGTGATTGGTGTTAGCCTGATGCTATCGCGCAAGCACACCGTGTTTGTCGCCGACACCACCGTGCATGAAATGCCCACGGCGGTGCAGCTTGCCGATATAGCCGAACAGACCGCGCGTCTGGTGCGGCGCATGGGGCACGAGCCGCGCGTGGCGCTGCTGGCGTCCTCCACCTTCGGCAACCCGGCGACCGAACGCTCGGACGCCCAGCGTGAAGCCGTGGCGTTACTCGAAAAACGCGGCGTCGATTTTGAATTTGACGGCGATATCGCCGCCGATGTGGCGCTGAACACCGATCTGATGAAACTGTACCCGTTCTGCCGGCTGACCGGCCCTGCCAATGTGCTGATCATGCCCGCCGTGCATAGCGCCTCCATCAGTACACGGATGGTGCAGGAACTGGGCGGCGGCACCGTGGTCGGGCCGATGCTGATCGGCCTGACCCACCCGGTGCAGATCGCCCAGATCGGCGCAAAAGTTTCCGATCTGGTCAACATGGCCGCGCTGGCGGCGTATGATCCGTCGCGGTGATCTTGCGGTACTTCGTGTACTTGCCTTTACCGGAAGTTTTGTGTGGGGACGCAAGACATGACGCTCGCCGTCCTTAACCCGCAGAAATTTCAGAACCCCGCCCGCACCCTGGATGGTCAGATGCGGGCCAGTGTAAAATTACGCGCGCTGGAAACCCTGTGGTTCAACACCGGAACGCTGTGCAACATCACCTGTGGGCATTGTTATATTGAAAGCTCGCCCGCCAATGACCGGCTGGAATATCTGCGCGCCGCTGAGGTGACGCACTATCTGGATGAGATCCACGCCACAGGCCTTCCCACCACGGAAATCGGATTTACCGGCGGCGAGCCGTTCATGAATCCGGACATTCTCGTGATGCTGGAGGCCTGCCTGACGCGCGGCTTTCGCGTGCTGGTGCTGACCAACGCCATGCAGCCGATGCGGCGGCCGAAAGTGGCGCAGGACCTGCTGAAACTGCATACCCGCTTCGGCGAAAAACTTACGCTGCGGGTCAGTCTCGATCATTACACACAGGCCCTGCATGAAACCGAGCGCGGCGCGGGCGCATGGGATTCAGCGATTGCCGGGCTGCGCTATTTGTCCGGACACGAATTTCGTGTGCATGTCGCGGGACGGATGTGCTGGAACGAAACAGAAGCGGAGGCGCGGGCGGGGTATGCGCGCCTGTTTGCAACGCTTGGCTTTCACATAGATGCCCATGATCCCGCACAACTGGTGCTGTTTCCGGAAATGGATGCGCATATTGACGTGCCGGAAATCACCACCGCCTGCTGGGGCATACTGGACAAAAATCCCGAAGATGTGATGTGCGCCAGCAGCCGCATGGTCATCAAGCGCAAGGGCGCAGCAAAGCCAGCCATCGCCGCCTGTACCCTGCTGCCCTATGATTCGAGGTTCGAGATGGGCGAAACTCTGGCCGGGGCAAGCCGCCCGGTCACGCTCAACCATCCGCACTGCGCCAAATTCTGCGTGCTGGGCGGCGCATCATGCAGTGTGAAAGCCTGATTTTACGGTTGACGCGCCCGCCTGGCAGGTCTATCCCAAACCTGCGTGGTGATTTGTGCCGACCGGCTTGCGGCCACGTTAAAGCAATCGCTAAAATGGTCGGGCGCAGAGAGAAGCCTGCTCAGCCCCGCGCCAAAGGTCGGGGCTTTTTTGTGAGTTTGACCGATGCCTGATACAACATCTGATGACGCATCCGTAAACTGGCGCTCACGCACCAAAGCGGTGCATGGCGGCAGCCAGCGCTCGCAGTTTGGCGAAACTTCCGAGGCGCTGTTTCTGACCTCGGGCTATGTCTATGCCAACGCCGAGGAAGCCGCCGCACGCTTTCGCGGCGAGGATGACGGCTTTATATACAGCCGCTTTTCCAACCCGACAGTCGGCATGTTCGAGAGCCGCATGGCGGCGATGGAAGGGGCGGAAGCCGCCTGGGCAACCGCCACCGGCATGGCGGCGGTTTCCAGCTCTTTGCTGGCGATGCTGCGGGCTGGCGATCATGTGGTGGGCGCCAGGGCGCTGTTTGGATCGTGCCGGTATATTGTCGAGGAAATGCTGCCGCGTTTCGGCATTCAGTCCACGCTGGTCGATGGCCGCGATCTGGCGCAATGGCAGGCCGCGATCCGTCCCAACACCAAAGCGCTGTTTCTGGAATCGCCCACCAATCCAAATCTGCAGGTCAGCGATCTGCGCGGCGTCGCGGACATCGCCCATGCGGCGGGCGCACGGCTGATTGTCGACAATGTATTCGCCACGCCCATTCTGCAACGCCCGCTGGAATTTGGCGCCGATGTGGTCGTTTATTCGGCCACCAAGCATATTGATGGTCAGGGCCGCTGTCTGGGCGGCGTGATATTGGGCAGCAAATCCTATATCAATGACGAGGTGAAACCGCTGCTGCGCCATATGGGGCCTGCGCTGTCGCCGTTTAACGCGTGGGTTTTGCTGAAATCGCTCGAAACGCTGGACCTGCGTGTGCGCGTACATAGCTGTAACGGAGCGCGCATCGCCGATTTTCTGAGCCGCCTTCCCGGCATCGCTAATGTGCTCTATCCCGAACGAAAGGATCATCCGCAACACGACCTCGCCATGAAGCAGATGCAGATGGGCGGGAATATCGTCGCCTTCGACGTGGGCCGTGGCGATAGAGCCAAAGCGGCGGCGTTTCATTTTCTAAACGCCCTGAAACTGATAAAGATCAGCAATAATCTGGGTGACGCCAAAAGCCTGATCACCCATCCGGCCACGACCACGCATTTCCGCCTGACGCCGCAGGCGCGCGCGGAATTGGATATAGGCGAGGGCTGTGTGCGGCTTTCGGTTGGACTGGAAGACATGGCGGATATAGAAGCTGATCTTGACCAGGCCGCAAAAGCCGCGCAAAACTAGCGCTAACAGAGATGGGGAAGAGGGATCACGCGCATGTATGAAACCGTCACACGCGATATCCGCGTCGCTGTCGAACCTCATTTTCTGGCGGATCAGTCGCAACCTGATCAGAACCGCTATCTCTGGGCCTACCGGGTGACCATCCGTAATGACGGCGGCCGCACTGTACAGTTGCGCAGCCGGTACTGGCGCATCACCGACGGGGCAGGCCGTGTGCAGGAAGTGCGCGGCGATGGCGTCGTGGGCAAACAGCCCATGCTGGCGCCGGGCGAAAGTTTTCAATATACCAGCGGCACGCCCTTGCCGACTCCCTCCGGCTTCATGACCGGCACCTATCAGATGCAGACCGGCGAGGGGGAAGAGTTCGACATCGACATTCCCACCTTCTCTCTCGATAGCCCGCATCAGTCCGCGATAGTTCACTGAACGGGTTCCGGCGATAGCAGATTAACGGCCCGCATGCTAGATCTGCGCCCCATATCGCTAGTGATCGGCTACATGCTGGTCGTGCTGGGCGCGTCCATGATCATCCCGGCGGCATTTGATTTTGCCGCAGGCAGCCAGGACTGGCGCGGATTTCTGTTCTCGGCCGCGCTGACCGTCTTTACTGGTTTGGCGCTCGTTCTGGCGGGCCGGACGGCCCAGGAACAGTCGCTGCAGAAAATGCATCTTCGTCAGGCCTTTTTGCTGACATCTCTATCCTGGATCATGATTTCCGTATTTGCCGCGCTGCCATTTGTTTTCGTCAAGGTTCATCTGAATATTACCAACGCCATTTTCGAAGCCGTGTCGGGTTTCAGCACGACAGGATCTACCGTCATCGCCGGACTGGACTCGACATCGGCCGGCACATTGCTGTGGCGCGGCCTGCTGCAATGGGCAGGCGGTGTGGGCATTATCGTCACCGCCATTGCCGTGCTGCCAATGTTACAGGTTGGCGGCATGCAATTGTTCCATATGGAATCCTCCGACCGTTCGGAAGAAAAAATCCTGCCCCGCATTGCCCAGATTACGCAAACCATCGGGTTAATCTATCTTGGATTTTCGGCTGCCTGTGCGGTCTCGTTCTGGTTTGGCGGCATGAGCCCGTTTGACGCAGCCGTCAATATGATGGGAACGGTCTCAACCGGCGGATTTGCCACCTCGGATAAATCATTCGGTTTGTGGAACTCTCCGGCCATCGACACAGCCGCCATCATATTCATGTTTATAGGCGCCCTGCCCATCATGCTGTTCCTGCCTGCCCTGCGCGGCAAACCGATGGCGCTGCTGGGAGATTCCCAGGTACAGACATTCGCCGCCATCACGGCGCTGGCGGTGGCGGCGCTGACTGCATTTCAATGGGCAAATGGCATAAATGACGGTTGGCGCGCCTTCCGTTATGCCGCCTTCAACGCCGTGTCAGCCATCAGCGGCACAGGATTCATGAACACCGACTATGGCCTGTGGGGTCCGTTCGTCTCGGTCTTTTTCATATACATCATTTTGCTGGGTGGATGTTCCGGTTCAGCGTCATGCGGGCTGAAAGTGTTCCGGCTGCAGGTGCTGTATCTGGCAACCCTCAATCAGATCCGGCGCATCATGTATCCCAACGGCATTTTCACCGTGCGCTATAATGGCCGTCCCCTCTCCTATTCGACCATCAGCTCGGTAACCGGATATCTGTTTTTGTACATGATGACGTTTGCGGCGTCCGGCTCGCTGCTGGTCGCGATGGGAATGGACATGACCAGCGCGTTTTCTGCCGCCGCCACCACTCTGGCGAATTGCGGCCCCGGTATGGGGCCAATCGTCGGCCCGGCGGGCAATTATTCCACCCTGAACGCCCCACAAATCTGGGTCCTGACCATCACCATGCTGCTGGGCCGGCTGGAGCTGCTGACGGTCTATGTGCTGTTCCTGCCCCGGTTCTGGCGGCGCTGATATTAGGGGCTTGCCACAGGGGCACAGGTTCGTATCTGATGAGTAAAAAGTCCGTATGGCAGACAGGCGAAAGGGGCGGGGATGCGATTAAGTGGCAAGACGGTTTTAATTACCGGCGCGGCTTCTGGCATTGGCTGGGCCATGGCGCAGGCCATGGCGCGCGAAGGCGCGAATGTCGCACTCAACGATATCGACAGCCATAAGGTCGCGGCGCGGGTTGCTGAATTGGGCGGCAGCACGTTCGGCGTCACTGCGGATGCCGGTGATCTGAACGACATTGACCGCATGGTGTCAACGGTCGCTGCGCATTTTGGACAACTGGACGTCATGATCAACAATGCGGGTGTCACCCGCCGCTGCGCCTTTATGGATATTGATGAGGCCCTGTGGGACAAGGTGCACCGGGTAAACGCCAAAGGGGTTTTTTTCTGCCTGCAGCGCGCCGCCCGGGAAATGATCCCCCGGCGGCAGGGGGTCATCATCAACACCGCATCCATCGCCGGGCGCGGTTATCCGGGCACGTCGAACGCCGCCTACGCCGCCAGCAAGGGCGCGGTGATCGCCCTGACCATGCAGGCCGCACGTGCGCTGGCGCGCCACAATATCACCGTCAATTCGATCTGCCCCGGCGTGACCCGAACGGAACTGGCGCAGGGGATCATGGAACTGCAAGCCCAGAAAGAAGGCCGGGACATGGCGGAGATAGAAGCCCGCGCCGTCAGCGGCATTCCCATCGGACGCATGAACGAACCCGAAGATATCGCGGAAATGGCGGTTTTTCTGGCGTCGCAAGCGGCGCGCAACATCACAGGGCAATCCATAAATGTGGATGGCGGCCTGATCATGATGTGAAGAAAAAAATTTGTTAATGGCAAATGCCCAATAAATCCTAATCACGGAGAAACAACATGGCGCCCAAACTCATGCTCGAAGGTATCAAGGTTCTGGATTTCACCCATGTGCTGGCGGGGCCGACATCTACCCGGCTGATGGCGGAACTGGGCGCCGAAGTGATCAAGGTAGAACCGCTGGCGGGCGACATGGTGCGCGGCATGGTGGCCATCAAGAATGGCCGCAGCGGTTATTACATTCAGC
Source organism: Alphaproteobacteria bacterium (assembly GCA_009693835.1). GTDB lineage: Bacteria > Pseudomonadota > Alphaproteobacteria > UBA11222 > UBA11222 > UBA11222. The sequence continues at coordinate 7,536 of SHWM01000040.1, read as the reverse complement.
AGAACCGCGGCAAGAAATCCATTTCACTGGACCTGCGCAGCCCAAAGGCGAAAAAGATCATCCATGGCCTCATTCCAAAGATGGATGTCGTGGTGGAGAATTTCACCCCCGGCGTCATGAAGCGCCTGGGACTGGACTGGCCGGTGCTCAGTAAAATCAACCCCAATCTCATCATGTGTTCGATCTCGGCATTCGGTCAGACCGGCCCACTCAGCCCGCTGCCGGGTTTTGATTATATCGCGCAGGCCTATGCGGGCGTCATCGACATGATCGGAGAACCGGACGGACCGCCCTATTTCGCGGGTCTGGGTATCGGCGACGTCGCCACGGGCGCGCACGCCTTTGGCGCAATCAGCGCCGCGCTGTTTCACCGCCTGCGCGGAGGAAGGGGCCAGTATCTGGATATTACACTGCTGGACAGCCTGTTTCATTGCCACGAGATCAATGTCCAGGGCTATGATGGCACGGACGGGGCGTTTGTTCCCAAACGCGCGGGCCAGCATCATGGGGCCGTCGCGCCGCTGGGCCTGTTCAAGGGCAAGACCCACTGGATTGTAATCATCGCGCTGACGCCGCCGCAGTGGGAGGGTTTGTGCAAGGCGATGAGCCGTGAAGATCTCGTGCGCGATCCGCGCTTTTCCAATCCCGCCAAACGCCTTCAGAACAAGCAGGAGCTGATTGATATTATCGAAGGCTGGCTGGCCAGCACCGAGAGCGATGACGTGGCGCTGCGGTTAATTGAAAAGCATCATGTGCCCGTCGCCCCGATACTGAGCGTGCCAGAGGCCATGTCGCACCCGCATCTGATCGAACGCAAAACCGTGCGCACGGTGACGGACCGGGTGTTCGGACCGGTCAAGGTGCCGGGCATGCCGCTGCGCTTTTCCGACTTTCCTGAAACGCTTGATCTACAGGCCGAAGCGATTGGCGAGAGCAATGTGCGCGTGCTGAGGGAATATCTCGATATGCCGGACGATGAAATCGCTGCGCTGCAAAAAGAAGGCGTGCTGAGTTCCGAACTGAAGGGCTGAAAATTACATCTGGCGCCTGTCACAAACGCAGGCGCCAGATGTTGGACTTAAAAAAAGCCGCCAACAGCACCAGCGCCATGCCGGCTGCTGGCATCAATGCAGCATTCACCACACTCAGCCCCGCAATCACAAGGCCCATGACGAACCTGCCCATCGGCGCGCCGCGCACATAGGCAAGCTGGAATATGGACAGGATGCGGCCGCGATTATGCGCCAGGGCGGCCGCCTGAACCAGTGTGCGGGCCATTATCATGATGAGGCCGCCGCTGCCTCCCCACGCCGCCGCCAGCAGACACATCAATGAAAATGACGGAGCCAGCGAAATCAGGCCGATGACAATCGTACTCACGCAACTCGACAATAGCATGGCCCTGCCCTGCAAACGAACCGGCGGCGCCCGGCGCAGCGCCAGCACCATCAAGGTGGTTCCGCCCATGAAACTGATATTCAGCAGCGCCAGTTCCGCCGAACCGCCCTGATAAAGATCACGCACCAGAAGGGGGATCTGAACCAGAAATACGCCGGTAAACATGGTTCCGATAAAAAACATCAGCAACAGGATAGGGCGGATGGTTGCATCCCGCATGGCCTCGCCAAAACCGGCTGCGATGGTGGCAAACGCCCCGCCTCCGGATGATCCATGCGGGCTGGCCGCAGGTAATTTGCTAGCGCACCATGCGGAGACGAGCACCAATGCCCCTGCACACTCAGCAGCCCGGCCGCGCCCAGCGGATCGCCCGGTCCGGCGCCAAATCTCAACGCCAGCCAGCTCGCACTGCCGCCCAATGGGAGGCCCGCGATCTGACTGGCGAATTGCAGACCGGTCATGGCGGTGACGGTACGCTGCATCTCACCATCCTCAACCCGGCTTAGCATCGCATCGCGGGCCGGAACGATAAATGCGCCCACCACGCCTATTGCGACGCTGACGGACACCAGCCCCCAATAGCTGAGTTGCCCCACACCAATGCACAGCGCGAGCGAAAGCGGCAGCAGGGCCATGATCACCTGCAGAAAAATCAGGTGCCGTCGCAACTCGCGCCTGTCGGCCACCACACCCCCCAGCAGGATGACCGTCAGCATCGGCAGCATGGTCAGCATCTGGGCCAGCCCCACTTGTGCGGGGGAAGCATGCAATATTTGCGTCATGAGCCACATGAAGACGACATTCTGCACCCCGATGGCGCCAAAATACGGGCACATGCCGGCCAGATACCACACGCGCGCATTATTTGAGGACGGCCGTTGGGGCGCTATTTCAAAGGGGACGTGCAAAGGCGCTTGCGGATCAGACGTCATGCCGGGGTGCTACTCACTTTTTATTGTGGTGTAAATCGACGCAGATCCGCCCAATTTGTATGATGGACTGTTTAGGCTTTTAACAGGTCAACCTAAAGGATGAATTCCATGAATATCCGCATTTTGGCTACCATTGCCGGTCTGGGCTTATGCTTCTTACTAGCCGCCGGCGCTGGCCGGGCGGAGACGGACACCGGCGTCAAAACGATACCTCTGGACGACAAGGGCCTGGCGAAGCTGGACCAGAAGCAGCTTCATCTGGCCCGCAAGGCTGGCACCGTTTGCGTCCATTTATCACCAGGAGGTACAGTCATGCAGGGCTCGGCCCCCGTGCCGCTGGATGGCTGCAATATCAGCCAACTGGATCATCTGGTGACAGAGGCAAACGATCCGGCGCTTTCGGCCTATCATAACGCCCTGCGGCCCAGAATGCGGTATGACCAGAACCGCTCCTCCATGTATTGGCGCACGGTGCGCCTGCAATTACTGGCCAATAATCCCGAATTGACCGCACCAGCCGGTAAATAGGCTGGACCCCGTCATCCTGGCGTGATATGTTCGGGCCCAGAAACCCGGGGTGCCGCATAATGTCAGTCTTGCTTGTGTCTCAGCGACGAAGAACGCTCACCGGGCCCTCTGAACGGGCGCGATTTTAGGCGCGCGTCCCTCCCTCCCACGTCCCTCTGCCAACGGACACTCCATGCGGAAGGCGCGGCAGCGCGCTGAATTATTCTCGCACCTGTTCGCCGGGATTTTTTTCATGATCGATTATTGCCAGGAGCGGCCCGAAGACGCTGCCCATATTGAACATTTACTGGACCGGGCGTTTGGGCCTGGCCGCTTCGCCAAGACCGCCTACCGTCTGCGTGAAGGGGTGGAATTTATCCCCGAACTGTCAATGGTAGCGCTGGAGCAGGACATCCTGCGCGGTTCCTTGCGCTATTGGCCCATTGAAATTGGTCCATCGCGCACCAGGGCAATCCTGCTGGGGCCACTGGTGGTGGACCCGGAACTGCAGGGCCAGGGCGTCGCCCTCCGTCTTATGGAAATGTCTCTGCAAAAAGCCAGTGGGCTAGGCCACACGCTTGTCGTGCTGGTGGGCGATGAACCCTATTATGCAAGGGTGGGATTCTCGGCGGCAGCGGCGCGCGGCTTGTGCCTGCCGGGTCCGGTTGATCGCGTCCGGCTGCTGGCCCGCGAACTGATGCCGGGCGCGCTTGCGGGCGTCTCCGGGATGATCGGCAAGGCACAGGCTGAGCGGCGCCGCGCAACAGACCTGACGGCTGAACAGCGCGTGGCGAACCTGTAATCCGGCCCGCCCCGCACGCATGATGTACGGCCTGACGATTGCATCGAAGCCGTCGGGCCGCAGGCTCCGCCCTAATTCAGCGTGAAGCCTTCATAATTGTTTTTGACCACATGTTCGAGTTTGTCACGGTAGCTTTGAATACCGCCCGCATACAACAGGAAGGCGCGTTTTTTCTCGGGCATATTAATGTTCACGCCCATGAACCAGTTATCCACCTTCGACAACAGTGTGCCATCGGCCGTATCATAAACATGCTGGGTCCAGGCGTCTTCGGCAGGCTTTGTGGGTTCGATTTTCACGAGCTGCTTGTCCCGCATATAGCCCATCAGGTTTGAAACCCAATCGACATTTTCCTCGATGCAGCGGGGAAGATTACAGAAGGTCGCGCCGTTATGCGGCCCCACCAACGTCAGCAGATTGGGAAAACCATTGCCCTGCAAACCCAGATAGGTGTGCGGGCCATCGGCCCATTTGTCCTTCAGTTTCTGGCCGCCCACACCGGTAATATCGATCCGGGTAAAGGCGCCTGTCACTGCGTCAAAGCCAGTCGCGTAGATGAGAATATCCACCTCATATTCCTTGCCGGTGGTCTTGACGCCCTTTTCCGTGATGCTCTCGATCGGTGTCTTGGACAGATCGACCAGCGTCACATTGGGCTGGTTATAAACTTCGTAATATTTGGTCTCCATCGGTACGCGCCGTGTGCCAAAGCCATGATTTTTCGGGACCAGCGCCTCAGCGGTCACGGGGTCCTTGACCCGGGAACGGATTTTTCTGCTGATGAAGTCGGTAATCAGCGCGTTGGCGCGCGGATCGGTCATCGTGTCGACGTAATTGCCCAGCCAGATTTCAAATCCGGGCCGCGCATAAAGATATTCAAAAAACGTCTCACGTTCCTCATCGGATACTTCCAACGCTGATTTACGCACGAAATCGTGCATGAAGCCTGCAGAATTATCGTGGCACTGTTTGAATATCTGGTCGTAGGACGCCTTGATATGGGTCTGCTCCTCCGGTGTGATCTTGCTATTGTGCAGGGGCGCGCAAAATTCCGGAGCCAGCTGGAATACTGTGAGATGCCCGGCAATCTTGGCGGCTTCCTGAATGAACTGTACGCCGGTAGCGCCGGTGCCGATGACCCCAACGCGCTTTCCGGCCATGCCGATATCCTTGCCGCCAAAGCCTTTTTCAGCTTTCGGCCAGCGCGAGGTATGCAAGGCAATCCCCTTGAAATTGTCAATTCCGGGCACCCGGGGCATCTGGGTCGCGGATAAAATGCCGATCGCCGTGATCAGGAAACGCGAGGTGGCGCGTTCGCCCTTTTCGGTTTCGATTTCCCAGTAATTGCCCGCCTCATTATAGGCGGCGGCCTTGACAAACGCATTGAAGGTAATGTCCTTGCGCAGGTCGAACTTTCTGGCGACAAAATCGAGATATTCCATATTGTCCGGCTGCGGCGAGAAATGCTCCTTCCAGTCCCATTCCTGCAACAGTTCCTTGGACCAGGAATAACCATAGGTATAACTTTCGGAATCGAACCGCGCGCCGGGATAACGGTTCCAGTACCAGGTGCCGCCAACGTCGCTGCCATGTTCAAATACGTGTACTGAAAGGCCCAGTTCGCGTAGGCGATAGAGCTGGTACATGCCAGTAATGCCGGCACCAAGAACAATGGCGTCATATTGTGGAACAGTGGTCATGGCGTCTCCCTTTCTTCTATGTCTAATTTTATGATTAGCTCATTATCTATCAGAATAGTGAGTCCCATTTCAACAGGAACGGGATTCGTCCACTTTTTCAAAGGTATATGCCTGTGCTACATTCTGCGAACAGGGGTCCACGAGGGGCGGGCCGCCAGGCCCTGCGCATTGTCCGATCTGGCGTTTGCGGCTGGATGATGTATTAAATGAGCTGTTAGACGCCGGTGATTTTCCCGGCGCGGGCTGGCGGACGGAACAAGTACTATGTCCAATATCAGAATCGTCATTGTGGGCGCCGCCGGGCGCATGGGGCGCACGCTCATCCGTCAGGTCACACAGACGGAGGGATGCGAGGTGTCGGGCGCCACAGAACCCGCCGGGTCGGAATTTCTGGGACGTGACACGGGGGAACTGGCTGGCATCGAGCGGCTGGGCGTCCCGATCACCGATGATCCGCTTGAACTGATCGCCAGCGCCAACGCAGTGCTGGATTTCACGGCGCCCGCCGCCGCCGTGGCGCATGCCGCCCTGTGCGCCCAGGCCCGCATCGTGCATGTGATCGGCACGACGGGATTTGAGGCAGAGCACGAATCCGCGATTGCCGCCGCGGCGCGGCACGCCATCATCATCAAGGCGGGAAATATGTCGTTGGGAGTTAATCTGCTGGCGCAACTGACCAAACAGGCGGCAAAACTTCTGGACGCCGCGTTCGATATTGAAATTCTGGAAATGCATCACCGGCACAAGGTGGACGCGCCTTCCGGCACGGCGCTGTTGCTCGGCGAGGCGGCGGCGCAGGGCCGTGGCGTAAAATTGTCCGATGTCTCGGCGCGCGGGCGAGATGGCATAACCGGGGCGCGCAAAAGCGGCGATATCGGATTTGCGGTGCTGCGCGGCGGCGGCGTGGTTGGTGAGCACCGCGTATTCTTTGCAGCCGATGATGAAATTATCGAACTGCGCCACCAGGCCTCCGACCGGTCCATCTTTGCCCGTGGCGCGGTCGCCGCGGCCAAATGGGGCCAGGGCAAACCGCGCGGGCTCTATTCCATGATGGACGTCTTGGGCTTCAGTGAGTAAAGCGTTGCGCGCCGGTCACTGTGCATGCGCCGCGCACCTGGCGGCGGACGACATGACATTTGCCGCCATGACCCCCGTGTCAACGGGACAACCGGTCAGCCGCAACGCCCGCGCCGTCCATACATTGCAGGTGCGGAACAGATGAAAATTTTCGCGGCCTGCAAAAAACCGGCTGTCTCCATAGAGGCCGGTCCCAAGACGCTTGACCTTGCCGGATGGATCGCGTTCATAGGAATCAGAAATATACCGCGCCAGCCGCGCCATGCCTGCCGCATCCACCTCCAGAACCTCCCACTCGCTGTTGGGAAACATATCCTGTGCTGACCCGCTAAAGCCCGCCAGATGCAGCACACTGGGAGCTGGCCATAGTGCGGCGCGAAGCGCCTGCAACAGGCTTGGTCCATGTGTCTGGTAAAATTCACGCTGCCCCCAGCCGATCTCCAGATATTCTCCGGCCGGTGCCTCGCGGTGCTCCGGCCACAGGCCATCCGGAATGTCCCCCCTCCGGATCACCAGCCCCGTGTGCCAGCCATGGTCAATCACGACTACCGCTGCTGGCCATGACGGCGAAATCGCCGCCATCAGACCGCCTGCAATCAGCAGCAGCAGAAACGAAATAGTTCTGGCCGTACGCATTTCAGTCTTCTAACCATTTATAATCATTGCGCATTGTTACAGATAATTCCAAGAGCTGATTTGTGTTGATCTTATTGCTGAGTAATGTCTCAATAAAAAAAACCATAATAAGCCTGTTAAAATCAGGGAGAGACTGGGGATGGCGGCTATGGAAATGACGGCGCGCGAGAAATCGGCACAGGTTGGCAGCGATACAGTGAAATATCTGGAGGGCGGCGATGGCGCGCCCCTTCTGGTGCTGCATGGGGAGCTGGGCTTTCCCGGCTGGACGGACGCGTATGAGCAATTATCGAAAAACCATAAACTGATCATCCCGCTGCATCCAGGTTTTGGGGTGGGCGACCGCATTGACTGGATCATGAATATCCGGGATCAGGCCTGCTTTTATTCACGCTTCCTGCAGGAGGCGTCGCTGACGCCCGTGGACGTTCTGGGCTTTTCGCTTGGGGGATGGATCGCCGCCGAAATGGCTGTGAACAATGCG
>SHWM01000039.1 GCA_009693835.1 Alphaproteobacteria bacterium | reverse complement strand
GATCTATCTTCAGATGCATGGCGATCACCATCACTGGTGCGAGAATATCCGCGAAGCGGCGATTCTGGATGCGGGTGGCGTGGAGGCGATGCTGGCCCGCGCCCAAACAGATGTGCGCGAAAATCGGATCATTGATCCCTATGCGATCGAGGTTACGCCGGACCATGCCCCCGTAACCCAGCGCGAAACGGTGCGCGCGGGCGGTCCGACGATTGCCTATGGCGCTGCATAAGCCGAGGGCGTAAGGGGCGGAGTCAATCTGATCCGAACATTATCCAGGCTATAGATGGACGACTTTTATCGAGCGGCGGGGCGCCATGATAAACCGGTCTGTCAACGGGATGGGCGCGATCAGCAGCTTGCCCAACTGGGACACATAATTATAGGACGACTGCACCACGATCACGCTCTGGTTGGGCGCGACCAGCCCGGCCGGCAGTACATAGTTGGCGCCCGCCGCCAATGGGCCCCGGCGTAACCTTCGCTCCATTCTACTTTGGTGACGCCACCGGCATCGGCCACGATACTGGCGACGACGAATGATAAATTTCCATTATCCAACGGTTGCATGACCGCGGTGCCAGCCAGAAAAATATCGGCGACATCGGCGCTGGTGACGGTCTTGACCTGGGTAAATAAATCCGCAGTGGTGCTTGTGGCGGCCACCAGCTTCCGGTCGGCGATCATCAGATTACTGATTTCAACCGTCCCAAATATCATGACAAGCTGCACGGGCAGGATAAGCGCGAATTCGACCACGGACACACCCCGCCTGTCCCGCCAGAATTTACATTTCCCGAGCCATTTCAGCATTGTGGCAACTTTCCTGAAAACATCTCCAGATACGCTAAATATTATTGCGGTTCATTACGGAAGGCGGCTGTTGACAGCAGCAGACGGGAATTGGAACTGCCGACATTGCCCAACAGGGCCCCAAGCGCCGGGATATAGATTTTCCAGACATAATATACCCTGACCACAACCACATTTCCCGGGCGACCGGGATTGAATTGCCCGGGCAGCGGATTGCCCTGCGCATCTACCGGCGGCGACAGATCCGCATTAGCAAACTGCGGATAGGTGCGCACATCGACGTTTAGATTATTGCCGCATGAAATCAGACCTATCGCGTCCGCGCACAGACGGTTGCGAAATTCCGCCACGCCCTGACCGGCTGTCTGCAACTGGCGTGTGCGTATCAGCCGGGCGGCGTCCTGCACCCCACCCTCCAGCGCGCTGGAGCCAAAGAAGATCATCGCGACTTCCAGTATGGCGAACATGGTGAACAGAAAAGGAGCGGCGACCATGGCGAACTCCACGGCCGCGGCGCCGCGTGTGGCGCGCAGGAAACGGCCCCACCTCCCGTTGCAGCTTCCCGAGAGCTTTTTTTTCACCTGTTTCAGCACCTGCGCACCTTTTGGTTCTGGCCGTTAAGCCCGGATACAATCTAACAAGCTTCCGTTAAGAATATAGTAAGCATAAAAGCAGAAGATTTTTATAGATATTTCATAATTGCTCTAAGGTATCTATCCGTAAGGCCCATTAATCTGGATGTATCTAATGGCTGCCCACGGCGGCACCAATGTTTATTTGCGTTAAAGTAGCTGGTTGGTGATGCGGCACACATTAATCCTGTTCTTTCTGCACCATATGTCACAACAGCGGCATGGGGGCCCACAGGTCCTGATGGACGGCGTAAACCAGAGGCGAGCGCAATGATGGAAAGACTGACGGCGAACCATATGACTGACCCGGCCTGCAGGACCGGAGTATGTGACGCAAAGGCAGGGCCGGCCTCCTGGCAAGGCGCCAAAGAGAAGAGCCGGGGAAAGGCGCATTTCCGCTTTTTTGTCAGCAGGCGAGGCAATGTTGCGTAATTTTCGCCCTGGCGTTGCTGCCTATCCTTGCCGCAACCGGCTCCGCGATCGACATCACCCGCGCCCTGCAGGTCAAATCCCGTCTCAATTCGGCGCTGGACGCGGCGGGTCTGGCCGCCGGCAAACAGATTGATGCGCCAGATGCCGCCATCATCGCCACAGCCAATGCCTATTTCAAGGCGAACTACCCTGCCAATGAGTTGGGTGTTCCTGGCCCCCTGTCGGTCGTGATTACAGATAACACGGTCACCATGCATGCCACCGCCAAAGTCGAGACGACGATCATGAAGTTCGCGGGCTTTGATGAAATCAGCGCCGAAGCCAAAAACGAGATCAGCCGCGCCGTTACCGGCCTTGAAATAGCGCTGGCGCTGGATAATACGGGCTCCATGGGGGGCACGAAGCTAGCGAACCTGAAAACCTCGGCCCATAATCTGATCCAAATTCTGTTTGGAAATGAAACCCATCCGCTGCATGTGAAAATATCGCTGGTGCCGTTTGCCGATGGCGTCAATGTCGGGCCGCTTTTTGACCCGGTCTGGCTGGACATGGCAGGCACATCAAGCATTCACAGCGAAAATTTTACCGCCGGAACAAGCCTGTGGACCCTTTACAACAATATCACCAACCGGGACTGGAATGGCTGCCTCATGGAACGGCCGGGCGGGCTTGATGAGGTTGACACGCCGCCGACGGCTGGCAGTCCCGATACATTTTTCGTGCCCTGGTTCGCGCCGGATGAACCCAACAGCCCTTCGGGTTATCCCAACACCTATCTATCGGATGGCGCATTCCCTAGTCGCACCAGTGCGGCGACCAAGCAGAAATCGACTGCCAAATATCCTGGCTCCAGCGTGAGCTCCACCGCCAAGGGCCCTGACTATAACTGTAAAGACACTGAACCCATTACGCCGCTGACCAATGACAGGGCGCTGCTTGAAAACAAGATCGACGCGATGGTCGCGGCCTATCTCACCCACATCCCCATCGGGCTCGCCTGGGGATGGCGGACGCTCTCTCCCGGTGCGCCCTATACGGAAGGCGCATTATATTCGGACGTAGACACGATCAAGGCCCTGGTGCTGATGACGGATGGCGAAAACACCATCAGCGGCAACAGTACCCATAACATGTCCACCTTCACAGGCTATGGGTATCTGGCGAAAGCGCGGCTTGGCACTACGGACGAAGCCACCGCAGTGACCAGGCTCGACCAGAAGACCGCACGGGTGTGCACGAACATAAAGGCGGCGGGCATAAGACTTTACACCATCGCGTTTCAGGTGATCGACCCGACGACGCTGGATTTGCTGCGCAGTTGCGCCACCACGCCCAGTCAGTTCTTTTCCTCTGCTGACGGCGCGGCGCTGGACACGGCCTTCACCACCATTGCCTCGGAACTGGCCAGTCTGCGCATCAGCGAATAATTCTGACTTTGCAAAAGCCCGCCGCATTGACTTCCGGCGGGCTTTTGCTGTCCGGGGTAGCTTGCAGGGACAGGGGGTGAATGCTATGCCTCGCGCCTCACATGATGCAGGACAGACGGCGATGCCCCAAACCATGAAATTTTTCTTTGCAGCCGTCCTTTTTCTGGCATTCAGCGGCTCGATTGGCAGTGCAGAGGAGTTCCGCGCGGGAAACCTCGTCATCCTGGATCCCTGGGCGCCGCCAAGTCTGGGTCAGCAGCGCATCGGCGCTGTGTATTTCAGCATCCGCAATCAGGGGCGGGACCCGGACCAGTTACAGGGGATCGATCTGCCGGACGGCGGCCGGGCGATGCTCCATAACAGCATGATGCAGGGTGGGATCATGCATATGGAGATGATGGATGTGCTCGAAATTCCCGCCGGGGGCGAGGCGGCGCTGCAGCCAGGCGCGATGCATGTCATGCTGACGGGTCTGCCCGGCCCGCTGCTCAAGGGCTCAGAACTCCGATTGATCCTGCATTTTGAAAAAACCGGGCCGGTGGAGGTCATGGCCGCGATCCGGCCCCGCCTGGTCAACCAGATGCCGCCGCCCATGCATCAGGAGCACTAAAGATCGCTACCGGTTTCCGGCGAGATGCCTGTGTCAAACTGTTGCTGCATATCGCGGGCCGGCGTGTCTGAGCCGGCACAGCCCACTATTCTGGCGGGCACGCCTGCGGCCGTGCAATTGGCCGGTACATTGATCAGCACCACGCTTCCCGCGCCGACGCGGGCGCATTCGCCAATCTCGATATTGCCCAGAATGGAGGCGTTGGCGCCGATCAACACACCTTTGCGGATTTTCGGATGCCGGTCGCCTGATTCCTTGCCGGTGCCGCCCAGGGTCACGCCCTGCAGCAGGGAAACGCCATCCTCGATTACCGCCGTCTCGCCCACCACCACGCCCGTGCCATGATCGATAAAGATGCCACGGCCTATGCGCGCGGCCGGGTTGATATCCACGGCGAAGACTTCTGAAATGCGGCTTTGCAGATACATGGCCAGACCGCGGCGGCCGCGGCGCAACAGCCAGTTGGCGATGCGATAGCCTTGCAGGGCATGAAAGCCCTTGAAGTACAGCAGCGGCTCCAGCAGCGATTTGCAGGCCGGGTCACGCTCATTGACCGCCACCAGATCGGAACGCATCGCCGCGCCAATATCCGGATCATCCTGAAAAGCCGCCTCGATCAGCTGCTGCATGGCGAGCGCCGGGGTTTCAACCGTGCTCAGGCGCTGTGACAGCAGATAGGCCAGCGAATCCTCCAGCCGGCTCTGGTTCAGCACCGAGGCGTATAGCAGGCTGGCCAGCACCGGCTCGCTATTGGCCAGCCTTGCAGCGGCATCCCGGATTTCGGTCCAGACCGGATCATGGATGGCCAGACGGATGGTTGGCTGAGACATGGAATGCTCCTGTGATGCTCCTCGCCGGGACTCCTGGTGTGGCCCCTTTCTCTCAATATAGAGAGTACAGCTGCAAATCGCAAACTGCCCAATCATGGTTAACAAGGGCCTAACAAATGCTCGCCTCGGGCTTGGGGGCCAGCACCTGCTGGCCCCAGAAATTATTATAACAATTTGGGAGCCTGCCCCATGTCACCAATAGATACCAGCGTGCGCATAACCCCACCGCCATCTCGCCCAAACGCACGATCGGCGTCGGGCAGGACAGTAAAGCGCTAGTGTTAAAGGATCATAATGTGGGACAGAGGAGGGGTGTGGAATATTAGTTCCACACTTTTTTCCAGGCTTCAAATTCAGATGGCCGTAAACGGTAGCGGGCGATATTGCCTTCGTGCAGACTCATAAGTTCAGTTTCAGCGATCTCAATAAATTTTGCAATGTCCTCAGGTACAATGTTTTCAGCCGCTTGATGTCTGATCATGGCGACGGCCGTTTGTTTATCCATCCGGCTGCGAACAATTTCGGCCACCACTTTGGCCAAAGGATCACGATAGCGCAATCGAAACGGATCAGGCTCACCCAGGCTCTGTCTTATCGCAGAATAACGCGCACAAGATCGTTCATAGGCCCATACGAATACATCCCGCAACAACTCAATGCGGTTTAATTCATAGACACCAAGAATGCCGTCAAGATAGGCACGGTCTGGCACATCCACAAACGACAGGGGGCAAAGGTTTTGCTGGATGAAGGGGAGATTAGCAGCCAGCCGTGAAACGCGCTTGTTCACATCTTCAAATGGTTGCAGATAGGCCAAATGAGTCATGGCGAAAAATGATTGCTCAAACGGGTCACGAATAGCGGTAGTTGTGTCGAGAATTTGCTGAAAACATTCGTCAATCAATTGGGGCGCTTCCAAAGGGTGATAAACGCTCTGTGCAATGCCAACCGGTATCCGCCTCAGACGCCCGCCCGCCTGCGGATCACCTAACAGGTTGTTCGAAAGCAGGGCGTGCAGGCTGAGTATGGTGAAGCGATCGAAAGTAACGTGGGCCGAAGGGTCAACAAGAAACTCAATGGCGCCTTTGTGATTCAGGATCATCTGGGTTTCGCGCGGGTCCTTTCCTTCTGCGGCCTCATCCATGCGCAAAAGCCGCTCGGTTTCCAACAGAGAATAGGTGTTGCCTTCCAGACGGCTGGAGTTCCAGGATAAGTCAATCAGCAGACGGTCGAATATCTTGCGCGCATAAGTTCCAGCGGGTGAATCCCCTCCCGGGACCAGCCCCAATCCACCCAGCCTTTTCCGGGTTTCAGATGATAGGTAATAGGACGTATTTGGATGATATGAATCTAGAAAATCCCGATTGTAACCTATCGGATGCCGCTCCTGGATTGGCCTGCGAACCGTTTGTTTAATACTTTCGGCCTCAGGGCTGATTGAAATATAGTTGTCAAAGTGCAGGGGCTGCAAAACAATTGAATAATGGAGCGGCTCCGCGTTCATTACATACGCTCGGCTATAACGCCTTCCACTGCCGACCCCCCGCACGGCCAACCGCTGCTGATCAACCAGCTGGGCTAGCCGTCGCTGTAATGTGCGGCGCGACAGTTTAAATGGAAGCGCGCCCGCAATCTCATTAAGCGTTGCAGGACGTGAGAAGCGGCCTACCGCTTGACGTATGGAATTCAGTTCTTCCTGAGGGACACTTTTTGGCATGGGATCTCATTATGGCGCGATTGGGTCGTTGCGCCATTAAAAAGATTTATTTGGCGCGAATTGCAATATCGCGCCAAATAAACTGACACGCAACCGTAATCGCGCCAAATAAAACCAGTGAACAATTTTAAGCCAGTCCCAGAAACACTAGAATTGCGCGGTTCAGACGGACCACATCCTCTGCATCGAGACTGCCGATGCGTTCGCCCAGACGCTCCTTTGGCACGGTCGTGATTTTGTCAATCATCAGCCTCGAGGGTTGCCGGAGACCATTGCGCGCCGTCGGTTCAATCACCAGGCGAAACAGGGGCGCATCTGTTGTATCTGCGGTAAACGGACACAGGGTTATTGACGTGCTGGCGTCAAAATGATCGTCCTGGAGAATCACGGCAGGCCGTGGTTTGCCTGCGTAGGCGCCACCCGAGACAGTCCACAACTCACCCCGTGTCGTCATTCGTCAACGGACGAGATTGAGTCAACAAACTCCTGATCTTCACGTTCCTGCGGACTGTTCGCAATGGCCAATGATTGGTTATGGGCCTCCGCCCGGAACGCCGCCGTCCGGGTATCAGGAACCCATATCTGCACAGGGCGCAAACCGCGCGCGCGCATGCGTGACCGGTAGCTGGCAACTTTTTCTCGAATAGTGCGATTTTTGTTCACGTTGGTCATCGGAATGTCCCTCGCAATGGTTACATGTAACCTAATCATGGGTTTTTGCAATTGCAAGGGCGATTCGCCAATATCCGGGTTGACATCCGAGACCTATTGTACCCCCGAGGCCAGGGCTATAGGCTGGCCCCAATCATTAGTTAATCAATAACCGGAAACGCCCACGGGGAGTGATCAGTATGAGTGGCATTTTAAGTGAGGTGGCGAAAAAGGCCGGCGTGGCGCTGAGCTTTGATCCAGATGTGCTGAAGGCAAAATATCTGTACGAGCGCGACCGCCGTGTCCGCGAAGACGGCAATGATCAATATCAGGAAATAAAGGGCGAATTCGCCGGGTTGGCGGAGGATCACTATGTGGATCCGGGCTTTACCCGCGAGCCGCTGTTTGACGAAGTTGAATTCATCGTGATCGGCGGCGGCTTTGGCGGATTGCTGGCGGGCGCGAGGCTGCGCGAGGCCGGCGTAAAAAGCCTGCGCATGATTGATCTGGGCGGCGATTTTGGCGGCACCTGGTACTGGAACCGTTATCCGGGTGCGCAGTGTGACATTGAATCCTATATTTACCTGCCATTGCTTGAGGAACTGAATTACGTCCCCAGCGAAAAATATTCGCATGCGCCGGAAATCATGGCGCACAGCCAGGCGATTGGCCGCAAATATGATCTCTATGACGATGCGCTGTTCCAGACCGAAGTCACCGGCATGGAGTGGGACGAAAATGCATCCAGATGGATTGTTTCGACCAATCGGGGCGACCGCATGAAGGCGCGCTATGTCATCCTGTCCAATGGCTTCCTGACCAAGCCGAAACTGCCGGGCATTGCCGGCATCGAGAACTTCAAGGGACACACCTTTCATACCAGCCGCTGGGACTTTGATTATACGGGCGGCAACAGTGACGGCAACCTGACCGGCCTGCGGGACAAGCGCGTGGCCATCATCGGCACCGGCGCCACCGCCGTTCAATGCATTCCGCATCTGGGCGAATGGGCGAAGGAACTGTTCGTGTTTCAACGTACGCCGTCGTCGGTTGATACACGCAACAACCGTCCAACTGATCCGGAATGGGTCAAGAGCCTGGAGCCCGGCTGGCAAAAAAATCGCATGGAAAATTTCAACATTCTCGTCACGGGCGGGTTTCAGGAAATGGACCTAGTAGGCGACGGCTGGACCGAAGTGTTCCGCAAACTGAACGGCAGGGAAATGCAGCAGCAGTTTGTGGGACTGACCGGGCGGGAAAAGGGCATGCTGGGCGAAATCGCCGATCAGGAAAAGATGGAAGGCATACGCGCCCGCGCCGCCGCCGTCGTAAAGGATCAGCAGGTCGCCGAGGCGCTGAAGGCCTATTACCGGCAATTCTGCAAACGCCCCTGTTTCCACGATGAATATCTGGACACGTATAATCGCCCTAATGTGACGCTGGTGGATACGAACGGCCGCGGGGTGGAACGCGTGACTGAAAACGCCGTGGTGGTGGGCGGCAAGGAATATGCGGTTGATTGCATCATTTTCGCCACCGGTTTTGAAGTAGGCACCACCTATACCAGCCAGGCTGGTTATGACGTGATCGGCCGCGATAATATCAAACTCAGTAAGAAATGGGCGGACGGATTTTCCACCTTCCACGGGTTTTTCTCAAACGGGTTCCCGAACTGTTTCTTCATGGGCATGACACAGAGCGGATTGACGGCCAATTATCCGCATGCGTTGAATGAGCAGGCCAATCATGTGGCGCATCTGGTCAAATACGCCAGGGCCAATAATGTCACGTGCATCGAGGCGACCCGTGAGGCCGAGGCCGAGTGGGTGGAAACCTGCAAGGCGAAGGCGCGCACCGGCGCCACCTACTTCGCCGAATGCACACCCGGATATTATAATAATGAAGGCAAGCCGTCGCCCGGCAGAAGCTTCATCACGGCCACCTATGGCGGCGGGCCGATCGAGTTTTTTGATATTCTGAAAAAATGGCGCGAGGACGGCGGAATGAAGGGACTCGATATTTCATAAAGCGACGGAGCAGGTTTCCACATACTGGACTGGCACTGTTAATAGAAGGAATGAATATCATGAGTGAGAGCCTGACGGATACTGCACAGAAGGCTGGAATGAAGCTGGCCTTTGATCCCAATGCCCTGCGCGATAAATATCGTACCGAACGGGACAAGCGGCTGCGCACCGACGGCAACCAGCAGTATGTGGAGATAGCGGGCGACTTTGCCCGTTTTGAAGACGATCCGTATGTGGCGCCAGGATTCACGAGGGCGCCGTTGACTGATGAAGTGGATGTGGTCGTGATCGGGGGCGGGTTTGGTGGCCTGCTGGCTGGCGCACGCCTGCGGCAGGCGGGGATAAAAAGTATCCGCATGATCGAGAAAGGCGGTGACTTTGGCGGCACCTGGTACTGGAACCGTTATCCCGGTGCGGCATGTGATATCGAGTCCTATATTTATCTGCCGCTGCTGGAAGAGGTGAATTACATCCCGAAGGAAAAATACTCGCACGGGCCGGAGATACTGGCCCACAGCCAGGCAATCGCGCGGAAATTCGATCTTTATGATGGCGCCTGTTTCCAGACCGAAGTGACAGGGATGGAATGGGATGAGGCCATCTCAAGATGGATTATCTCCACCAATCTTGGTGACAGGATGAAAGCCCGCTATGTGGCCATGTCAAACGGGCCGTTAAACAAGCCCAAGCTGCCCGGCATTCCCGGTATTGAAACGTTCAAAGGCCATACATTCCATACCAGCCGCTGGGACTATGCGTACACCGGCGGGGATTCAAACGGCAATCTGAACAAGCTTGGCGACAAGCGGGTGGCGATCATTGGAACCGGCGCTACCGCCGTTCAGTGCGTCCCGCATCTTGGCGCAGCGGCGAGACACTTATATGTATTTCAGCGCACGCCGTCGTCGGTTGACGTGCGGAATAATCCTCGGACCGATCCGGAATGGGCGAATAATCTGGAGCCGGGCTGGCAACAGAAGCGAATGAATAATTTCAACATTCTGGTCACCGGCGGCCACCAGGATGAGGATCTGGTTAACGACGGCTGGACGGACCTGTTTCGCAATCTGGGCAGCATCGTGCCGACAGCGGGCAATGAGATGTCAGCAGGAGGCCGCACAAATTTGATGGAACTCGCCGATCTCCAAAAGATGGAGCAGATCAGGGCCCGTGCACAGGCGATCGTAGATGACCCGGCGACAGCGGAAGCGCTGAAGCCCTACTACCGGCAGTTCTGCAAACGCCCCTGCATGCACGAAGATTATCTGCCGACGTTCAACCGCACCAACGTTACTCTGGTGGATACCCAGGGCAAGGGTGTGCAGCGCATCACCGAAAAGGGAATTGTTGTTGACGGGAAAGAATACGAAGTTGACTGCATTGTCTTCAGCACCGGCTTTGAAGTGGGAACGGGGTACACCCACCAGTCTGGCTACGACCTCATTGGACGCGACGGGGTGAGACTGAGTCAAAAATGGGCTGAGGGGCTTCGCACCTTCCATGGCATGTTCAGCCACGGTTTTCCCAATTGCTTTTTCATGGGAATGACCCAGACCGGTTTCACACCGAATCTGCCGCACATGCTTAACGAGCAATCCATGCACATCAGCTATATCCTGAAACGCGCCATGGGCAGCAATGCGGGGAACATCGAAGCATCCGAAGAGGCGGAGTCCGAGTGGGTTGGCACGATCAAAAGGCTGGCCCAGCTCAACCAAGGTTTTTATGAGGAATGCACGCCAGGTTATTACAATAATGAAGGCAAACCGGGCGACAGTGGCGGTTTCCTGACCAGCGCTTATGGCGGCGGTCCCGAAGAGTTCTTTGCTATGTGGAAAAGCTGGCGCGAGGATGGCGGGATGAACGGCCTCCATCTTTCATAAAGAAACAAAATCTGCTTCAAACAAAAACTGCAACGCACCCTGGGAGGGAATACAATGACCGACATCAGCACTGGGACATCACCAAAAGGCATGGGCGACAATAGTTTTGATCCCGACAAATTGCTGGCCAAATACCGGTCGGAGAGGGACAAGCGCGTCCGCAAGGATGGCATCAAACAGTATCGCGAGATCAAGGGAGAGTTTGCGCACTTCCTCGAGGATCCTTATGTGGAACCCGGATTTACCCGCGAACCTCTGTTCGATGAGGTTGAAGTGGTCATCATCGGCGGCGGCTTTGGCGGTTTGATGGCCGGGGCGCGGTTGCGCGAAGCAGGGGTCAAGCAGATCCGCGTGATTGAACGCGGCGGCGATTTCGGCGGCACCTGGTACTGGAACCGTTATCCGGGCGCGGCCTGCGATATCGAATCCTATATCTATATGCCGCTGCTGGAAGAACTGAACTATGTCCCGAAGGAAAAATATGCCCACGCGCCGGAGCTTCTGGCGCATTGCCAGGCGATCGCCAGAAAATTCGAGCTGTACGATGACGCCTGTTTCCAGACCGACGTGACGGGAATGGAATGGGACGAAGCCGCATCCAGATGGATCATCAGCACCAGCCGCGGCGACCGCATGAAGGCGCGCTTTGTGGCCATGTCCAATGGCATCCTGCCAAAGCCGAAACTGCCGGGCCTGGAGGGGATCGAAACATTCAAGGGGCATAAATTCCACACCAGCCGCTGGGACTATAATTACACCGGCGGGGATTCGAACGGCAATCTGAACAAGCTGGGCGACAAGCGGGTGGCGATCATCGGCACCGGCGCAACGGCCGTGCAGGCCGTTCCGCATCTGGGCGCGGCGGCCGGGCATCTCTATGTGTTCCAGCGCACGCCTTCATCGGTGGATGTGCGTAACAACCGCCCGACCGATCCGGATTGGGTGAAAGATCTGAAGCCGGGCTGGCAGAAAAACCGCATGGATAATTTCAATATTCTGATCAATGGCGGGGATCAGGAGGAGGATCTGGTAGGCGATGGCTGGACCGACATCTTCCGCAATATTGGCGGTATGCTGGCCATCAAGGAGAACGGGGTCGTTTTGACGGTGGCAGAAAAGGCCCGATTGACCGAACTGGCCGATTACAAAAAGATGGAGCAGGTCCGTGCCCGCGCGGAAGAGATTGTAAAGGACCCGAATGTGGCCGAGGCGCTGAAGCCCTATTACCGGCAATTCTGCAAGCGCCCCTGCTTCCATGATGAATATCTGCCGACCTACAACCGGCCAAACGTCACGCTCGTCGACACAATGGGCCACGGCGTGGACCGCATCACCGAAAAGGGTGTGATGGTCAACGGCAAGGAATATGAGGTCGACTGCATCATTTTTGCCACCGGCTTTGAAGTTGGCGCCGGCTATGTCAGCATGGCGGGCTATGACATTGTCGGCCGCGATAACAAGAAGTTGAGCCAGAAATGGGCGGATGGGCTTGCCACCTTCCATGGTTTTTACACCCATGGTTTCCCGAACGCTTTCTTCATGGGCATCACACAGACCGGCCTGACGGCGAACTTTACCCATATGCTGAATGAACAGGCCAACCACGTGGCCCATGTCGTCAGCCATGTCAAAAAAGCCAATGGGAAAACAGTGGAACCGACCCAGGAAGCAGAGGATGGGTGGGTCAGCACGATGAACCGGATGGCCGCTCAGACCGAAGCGTATTATGCGGAATGCA
Organism: Alphaproteobacteria bacterium; assembly: GCA_009693835.1. Classification (GTDB taxonomy): domain Bacteria; phylum Pseudomonadota; class Alphaproteobacteria; order UBA11222; family UBA11222; genus UBA11222. The sequence goes on along the minus strand of SHWM01000039.1, from coordinate 9,319 downwards.
CACCCGGCTATTACAATAATGAAGGCAAGCCCGGCGGCGGCAACAGCTTCCTGGCTGGTCAGTATGGCGGCGGCCCCGTCGAATTCTTCAATATATTGAAGCAATGGCGCGAAGAAGGGAAATTCGAAGGACTCAATATATCCTGAATTTCCTGAACCTCTAGGGCGGCGGGCCATAGGGCCGCCGCCGGTTTGTTTTCAAAAAATCATTCCGGTTTGCCACAGGTGGGCCGGAATTTTTTTGCCCGGTTTCGGCCATAATCCCCGTTTGGGATGGGCAGTATTAACCTTTTCTTTTGCTGTCTGTTCCGGACAATTTTCGTCATCATTGACTGTATCCTTACTTGCCCAATGGATTTTGCCAATCTATTATCAGAGTATTAGGCCGGCAATTTTTAGCGGGGCCTGCAAAAAATGACCGGTTACTGAAAGATATGATCATCAGTTCTTCTGGAGCCTGCACCAAGTCCAATGGGAGAGAAGCAATATGAGTGAGAGCCTGACCCAGGTCGCGCAAAAAGCCGGTATGAAACTGCCTTATGATCCGGATACGCTGAAGCAGAAATATATGGCGGAACGTGACAGGCGCATTCGCGCAGATGGCAACAGCCAGTATCGCGAAATCACCGGCGAGTTCGCGCATTTTGTTGATGATCCTTATGTGGAGCCCGGCTTCACGCGCGCGCCTTTGCAGGATGAGGTTGATGTGATTGTGATTGGCGGCGGCTTTGGCGGGCTGCTGGCGGGTGCGCGGCTGCGCGAGGCAGGCGTCAAAAAAATCCGCATGATCGACCGGGCGGGCGATTTTGGCGGCACCTGGTACTGGAACCGCTATCCGGGTGCGGCCTGCGATATCGAATCCTATATCTATCTGCCGCTGCTCGAGGAGCTGAATTACGTTCCGAAGGAAAAATATTCGCAGGCGCCGGAAATTCTGGCGCACAGTCAGGCCATCGGGCGCAAATTCGATCTGTATGACGACGCCTTGTTCCAGACCGAAGTCACCGGCATGAACTGGGATGCGAAAGAAGCCAAATGGACCGTCACCACCAATCGGGGCGACGCCATGAAGGCGCGTTTCGTCGCCATGTCCAACGGGCCGCTGAACAAGCCGAAACTGCCGGGAATGACCGGCATCGAAAAATTCAACGGCCACACCTTTCACACCAGCCGCTGGGATTACAACTACACAGGCGGCAATTCGTTAGGCGGTTTGACCGGCCTTGCCGACAAGCGTGTCGCGATCATTGGCACCGGCGCGACGGCCGTGCAATGTGTCCCGCATCTGGGCAAATGGTCAAAGCATCTTTATGTGTTCCAGCGTACGCCGTCTTCGGTCGATGTCCGCAACAACCGCCCGACGGATGCGCAATGGGCGAACAGTCTTGAGAAGGGCTGGCAGAAAAACCGCATGGACAATTTCAATGTACTGGTCAGCGGCGGGTCAGCGGAAGTGGATCTGGTGGGTGACGGCTGGACAGATATTTTCCGGAAACTGACGACGATTATAGCGCGCCAGGAACCAGTCGAGAAATCAAAAGCCTCGTCCGCGGAAATGGCGATGCTGAGCGAACTGGCCGACCAGCAGAAAATGGAAGAAGTGCGCGCCCGCGCCGCCGCCATTGTCAAGGACCCCAAAGTGGCCGAGGCGCTGAAGCCCTATTACCGGCAGTTCTGTAAACGCCCCTGCTTCCACGATGAATATCTGCCGACCTACAACCTGCCCAACGTGACCCTGGTGGATACGCTGGGCAAGGGCGTGGACCGGATCACCGAAAAAGGCATCATGTTCGCGGGCAGGGAGTATGAGGTTGACTGCATCATCTTCGCCACCGGCTTTGAGGTGAACACGGATTATACTTCGCGTTCGGGTTATGACATTGTGGGACGTGATCAGAATACGCTCAGCAAAAAGTGGGCGAACGGATTGTCCACCTATCATGGCTTTTACAGCAACGGATTCCCCAACTGTTTCTTCATGGGCATGACGCAAACCGGTATCACGGCGAACATTCCGCACATGCTTAACGAACAGGCCAAGCACATCTCCTATGTGATCAAGCACGCCATGGGCCATAATATCCGGGCTGTTGAACCCACCGTGGAGGCCGAGGCGGCCTGGGTGGCGGAAATTCGCAAAATGGCCAGCGTGGGCGAGCGGTTTTACGCGGAGTGCACGCCGGGATATTATAATAATGAAGGCAAGCCCAAGGATAATGGCAATGGGTTCCTGAACGGCCAATATGGCGGCGGCCCCGTGACGTTCTTCAAAATCCTTGAGGACTGGCGCAACGAGGGCGAACTCCGGGGTCTGGAGGTTTCCTGACCCCGCCAGACTGAGTTTTCCGGCCATCCCCGCAAAGCCTGGGATGACCGGCAGGTCTCATGTAGCCCGCGAGAGTTTGCTTGTGATGTGCCACCAGGGATCATTATACTCAGCCTGAACAGGCACTAGACAGGCACAAAGAAACCGCAACACGAAACTGCAACATCGGGAGCACAGGAAATGACGGATAAATATACGGCAGTGGCCGAAAAAACCGGGATGAAGTTGAAATTTGATCCCAGCATGCTGCGTCAGAAATATGATTTCGAACGCGACAAGCGTCTTCGCGAAGACGGCAGTGGCCAGTACAAGGAAATTGCCGGGCAGTTCCAGCATTTCATCGAGGATCCCTATGTCGATCCCGCCTTTAAACGCGAGCCGTTGTTTGATGAAGTGGATGTGGTTATCATCGGCGGCGGCTTTGGCGGCCTGCTGGCAGGCGCGCGGATGCGTGAGGCTGGCGTAAAAAATATCCGTGTGATCGAAAAGGGCGGCGATTTCGGCGGCACCTGGTACTGGAACCGCTATCCCGGCGCGCAGTGCGATATCGAGGCCTATATCTATCTGCCGCTGCTGGAAGAACTGAATTATATCCCGCGCGAACGCTATTCGCATGCACCCGAGATCATGGCGCACACGCAGGCGATCGGACGGAAATATGACCTCTATGACGATGTCTGTTTCCAGACCGAAGTGACTGGCATGGAGTGGGACGAAAAATCCAGCCGCTGGACAGTGTCCACCAATCGCGGGGACAAGATGAAGGCGCGTTTCGTCGCCATGTCCAATGGCCCGCTCAACCGTCCGAAACTTCCTTCGATGACGGGCATTGAAAATTTCAAGGGCCACACTTTCCATACCAGCCGCTGGGATTACGATTATACGGGCGGCACCTGCGAGGGTAACCTGACCGGACTTGCCGACAAGCGCGTGGCCATCATCGGCACCGGCGCGACCGCCGTGCAATGCGTCCCGCATCTGGGTGAATGGGCGAAGGAACTGATCGTGTTCCAGCGCACCCCGTCCTCCTGCGATATCCGCAAAAACGCCCCGACCAGTCCGGAGTGGGAAAAGAAACTACAACCCGGCTGGCACAAAAAGCGCGTCGAAAATTTCAATGTCATGGTCTCGGGCGGTGGTCAGGAGACGGACGAAGTCGCGGACGGCTGGACCGATATCTTCCGCAACATGAATGCGCAGATGAGCCAGAATCCGGGCATGGTTCTGAGCAAGGAAGAAACCAATATTCTTAATGAAATCACCGATTTCATTAAGATGGAGGAAATCCGGGATCGGGCCGCCACCATTGTGAAGGACCAGGCGACGGCCGAGGCGCTGAAGCCTTATTACCGGCAATTCTGCAAACGCCCGACCTTCCATGACGAATATCTGTTCGCCTATAACCGGCCCAACGTGCATCTGGTCGATACACGCGGCAAGGGCGTTGATAGCATCACCGAAAAAGGCGTCATTTATGATGGCGTGGAATATGAAGTTGATTGCATCATCTTCGCCACCGGTTTTGAAGTGGGCACCAATTACACGCATCGCTCGGGTTACGACATTGTCGGGCGCGGCAGTGTAACGCTCAGTGAAAAGTGGGCGGAAGGTCCGCGCACCTATCACGGCTTCTTCTCGAATGGTTTCCCCAACTGCTTCTTCATGGGAATGATCCAGACCGGCGCCACGGCAAATTTCACCCATATGCTGAACGAGCAGGCCAATCATATCGCCTATGTCGTCAATCGCGCCCTGACCGGCAAAATCAAATCCGTGGAAGCTTCCAGGGATGCTGAAGAGGCGTGGGTGAACGAGGTGCGTGATTATGCCAAACTTGGCGACGATTACTTCGCTTCCTGCACACCGGGCTACTACAATAATGAGGGCAAACCCGAAATCAGCGGCAACGGATTCCTGACAGGCGTCTATGGCGGCGGACCGGTCAAGTTCTTCAAGATCCTGAAAGACTGGCGCGATGAAGGCGCGATGCGCGGGCTTCAGGTAGCGTAAGCCGGACTAAATCAACCGCAGCCGCCATTTGCGGCTGTCAGAATGGCGCGGCGAAGGAATGTTCAAATACATTCCTTCGCCGTTTGCATTCGGGGGAACGAAACGGCGAACGTCTATTCCCCATCCATGCGGCGATAAATGAATTCCGGCGCATCCCCCGCCGCCTCGTTTTGTGCGATGCTGAACATCTCGGTATGAAGCGGTGACAATGTGCAGGCAGGATCGGTGGCCGCCGCATCCCCGGTTAAAGCCAGCGCCTGGCACCGGCAACCGGCCCAGTCTATTTCCTTTCGCTCACAGCTCCGGCAGGGTTCGGGCATCCAGTCCGTGCCGCGAAAGCGATTGAAGGCGGTGCTGTCCGCCCATATCTCGGCCAGGGATTTTTCACGCACCGTATCAAATTGCAGCCCTGGAATGGTCGTCGCCGCATGACAGGGCAGAACGCGTCCCACCGGATCGACATTCAAAAACCGCTGCCCCCAGCCGCCCATGCAGGCCTTGGGACGCGAGGCGTAATAGTCCGGCACCACATAATCAATGACCAGCACGCCGGATAATCGGGTTCGGGCCGCCGTCACTATCTCTGTTGCGCGGTCGATCTGGGGGCGGGTTGGCATCAGCGCTGCACGGTTGCGCAGCGCCCATCCATAATATTGCACATGCGCCACCTCCAGCCGCCCGGCCCCAAACCGCACCGCCGTATCAATCATGGCATCGAGATGGTGCAGATTGCGGCGATGCATCACCGCGTTCAGGGTTATCGGCAGGCCGGCGGCGCGCAGCACCGCCGCTGCTTCGGTTTTGCGGGCCAATATATTGTGCGCCCCGCCAAACAGGTCCGCGCCCGCCGCCTCTGTATCCTGCAGGCTGAGCTGCGCATGATCAAGCCCTGCGGCCGCCAGGGCCCCGGCCCGCGCCGCGCTTAGCGGCAACCCCGAGGTGATCAGATTGGTGTACAGGCCACAGGCCGCCGCGTGCGCAATCAAATGTTCCAGATCCCGGCGGGCCAGTGGTTCCCCGCCGGAAAAATGCACCTGCAATACGCCCAGCCTTGCCGCTTCGTCCAGGATGCGGCGCCAGGTCTCTGTATCCAGCTCGTCCGTGCCGCGCTCCAGTTGCAACGGATTGGAACAATAGGGACAGGCCAGCGGGCAGCGATGTGTCAGTTCCGCCAGAAGGGCCATCGGCGCGGAAGGGGGCGGGGCCGGTGTGGATGACCGGCTCACAGGCGGATAAATCCCCGATGCAGCATCTCCTGCAACATCTCCATGACATCGGCCTGAATAATTTCCTGGGGCGCCGCAAATTCCAGCGCCAGCTCGCGGCAGAGCGCGTCGACCGTGCGTTCGCCATCGCACCGCGACAGAATGGCGTGGGCGATTTCATCCAGCATCAGCACCCGTTCCGGGGCGTTCAGCATCCATTGCTGGCGCGCCTCATCGAAACGCATTTTTACCCCATGCGCAAAACGGGGACAGGATACGGACGCCAGGCCGGGGGCGCTCATTTATTATCTGTACCCGGAATAAATGCGCCTGGCGGCACGTGCCCCGGAGATACATAGGCGCCATGGAGTGCGTCCAGCTGCGCCCATAGCACGTCGCATTTGAAATATAGGGCATCCAGTACATCCTGCTGCTGCGCCACTGTTACGGCGTGCTTCTGGCAATAGGCCAGCGCAAAACTGGAATCCTGCGGCGCCTGGGTCAGCCGTGCGTCAAAATAGGAAAGTATTTTTTTGTCGACATAGGCGTAATTGGCCAGCATGGCGGCGACGCGCTCCTGGATGAGCGTGGCCGCAAACAGCTCGGTCAGCGAGGACGCCACCGCCTGCAGCAGGCTTTGCTCGCGCACATAGCGCACATAGGCGTCCACGGCAAATTTTGTCGCGGCCAGAATGCCTGTTTCCGACATCACATACTCCGTGTCCAGCCCCAGACCGGAAGTGAGGCGCAGCCACCGCTCAATGCCGCCCGTATCCGGGCCGGCGCCATCATGATCGGAGATGCGCCTGATCCACTCGCGCCGCAAATCCGGATCGGAGGTGCGCGACATCAGGCCGGCATCCTTCATAGGAATGCGCGACTGATAGTAAAACCGGTTCAGCGCCCAGGCCTGTAACTGGCCTTTGCTCAATTTCCCCGCATGCAGCAACTGGTGAAACGGATGCCGGTTGTGATAGCGCTGCGCGCCAATGTCACGCAGGGCGGCTTCAAGTTCCGCAGGACTTAACAGGCGCGTAATCTGAGTGCGGCTGTCGTTGCTCATAGCGCGATTTCCATTCCATCCATGGCGACTTCCCAGCCGCTGGCCTCGACTGCGGCGCGTTCCGGGCTGCTGAGGTCCAGCACCGGGTTAGTGTTATTCAGATGAATGAACAGGCGCCGTGACACACGCAAATCCTGAAAGGCATGGATGCTGCCCTGGGGGCCTGACATGCTGATATGCCCCATGCGCTGCCCGGTTTTAACGCCTTCTCCGGCACGGATCATCTCATCATCCGTATACAGCGTACCATCAAAGAGGACGAGTGGCGCATTCCTCAGCCGTTCCGCAAGCTCGGGTGTGACACCGGCGCATCCCGGAATATAGAAAAAATTCCGTCCGCTGGCGGTATCCTGAATTTCCAGCCCGACCGTGTCCCCGCTCTGGGTTCCAAAATCGTCGCGCGCCCGATCTTCCAGATACAGCGCCACCTTGCCGGGGACGGCAAACGCGGTGACAGAAAGGCCAGGCAGCGGCGAAAACGGCGTGTCCAGTTTTATGACCTGCCGATGGACATAATCGGGGTTGAGCACATTAAAGACGCTGTTCGCCGCCAGCGTACCCTGCACGCGTGTGGTGGCGTAAAGCTGGAAATTCTGGCTTTCGCGCAGATTGAGCAGCCCGGCTATATGATCAATATCGGCATTGGTGAGCACCGCCGCCGCAATCGGGGAGGCGCGTCTGGGGCCATCGGGGCTTGGCTGCAATGGCCGGTTGGCCTCGATCTGCTGGCGCAGGTCGGGCGAGGCGTTGCACAAACACCAGGCCGTTCCATCGGCGCTGACGGCTATCGAGGATTGCGTCTGAGGTGGCGTCGCGGGATCACCGCTGCGGGCGCGGCGGCAGTTTTCATTGTTGGCGTTCCATTGCGGAAAGCCGCCACCGGCCGCGGCGCCCAGTATTAAAATTCGCATGTATGGAACCCGTTGGTTGACGCATCGGGTCCGGCGTCAATCAGATGGCGGCTAGTCCGCAATCTCGGCGCAGGCATAGCAATTGATTTCCATGCCGACACTGATTTCGGTCACTTTGGGTTTTCTCCAGGCCATCTGTATTTCCTCAAGGGGATGATGATGATTCAAGCGGTCAGTTTCCACAAAATGCACGAGATTGGCAAGCTAATTCAGCCCCAAAGGGCCGGTCCGGGGGGGTGCAGAACGCCGCCGGGCTCGCATCGCAGGCCACCCTCCCGGTCGCGTTGCAGCAAAAGCGGGCCATCCAGATCGACATAATCCGCCAGCCCGGCCAGCAGCATGGCGGGCGCCATGGCCAGTGATGTGCTGACCATGCAGCCCACCATGATTCCGAACCCCATCTCCTTGGCGGCGCGGGCCAGCGCCAGCGCCCCGGTCAGGCCGCCGGTTTTATCCAGCTTGATATTGATCAGCCCGTATCTTTCCTTCAGAAAGGCTAGCCCCTCTATTTCATGGCAGGACTCATCCGCGCAAAGCGGTACCGGCCATTCCCGCCCGGCCAATAGTTCATCCATGCCCGCAGGCAGGGGCTGCTCGATCAGCACCACATTAAGTTCTTTCAGCCGCGGGCTGACCTCCTCCAGCAGGCGCAGGTCCCAGGCTTCATTGGCGTCGAGTATCAATTTCGCGCCAGGCGACGCCCGATGCACGGCCTCAATGCTTTCAACGATGGCCTGCGCGCCCAGTTTCAACTTTAGCACCGGGAACTCCGTGGCGTTGGCGGCGGCACGGGCCATGGCCTCGGGCGTATCAAGGCTCAGCGTATAGGCTGTGACACAGGCGCGAGGCGGCGGCAGACCGGCCAGCCGCCATACAGAAGAGGAGGCCTGCTTGGCCTCAAGATCCCATAGTGCGCAATCCAGCGCATTGCGCGCCGCACCGGCGGGACAGGCCGCTTGCAGATCCGCGCGGTTCATTCCGGCTTCGGTTCTGGAGGTCAGCGCCTCAATCTGCAGCCGTACGGAGGCAATTGTTTCCCCATAGCGGCCATAGGGCACACATTCGCCGCGCCCTGAATATCCGCCTTCGGAAATTTGGGCCACCACAATCTGCGCTTCGCGTTTCGCGCCTCGCGAAATGGTAAAGCTGCCCCGTATCGGCCAGCTTTCCTCTATTATCGCCAGCGTGCGCATGGCGGCCGTTTACTCCGCCTCATCGAACAACTCGTTCGACGCCTTGTTTGGCGCTGCCGCACCCTTGCGCAGCGCCACATTGCGATCCTGATAATAAGCGGCGCGGAAGGTCGCATACCAGTCCAGTGAATCCTTGCGCAAAGTATCCAGCGGCTTGATCAGATTTTCCCGTGTCGCGACGGCATAGGTCACTGTGCGGCCCACTTTGAGGGAATCATCCACTTGGCCTGCCCAATGCAGCGGATCGATCAATCCGTCGACAATCTGCCCGGCATTATGCCGCAAGGTGCCGGGGCCAATGATGGGCAGGATCACGTAGGGGCCGGCAGGCACATGATAAAAATTCAGAGTCTGATCGAAATCCGCCGGATGGCCGGATAATCCGCCCCGTTCGGCCACATCAAAAGCGCCCAGGCCGCCGATGGTGGTGTTGATGATAAACCGCCCCAGCGTGGTGGCTGCGTCGCCGGGCTGAAATTGCAGCATGTCATTGGCAAAGACGATGGGGGAATCGAGATTACGCAGGGCATTGCGCACCCCTTTCTTGATCGGGCCGGGTGTGATCCAGCCATAGCCAGCGGCAATCGGGCGGACCAGAAAATCATCCAGAAA
>SHWM01000038.1 GCA_009693835.1 Alphaproteobacteria bacterium | reverse complement strand
TGCTCCATCTGGTCGAAGAGTCCAAACCGCATGCCATCCCCCCTGTGTCGGCAACGGCTATTGCGGGTAAAATGAATAGCCGTTTTCCGGGCATCTATAGAATTGGCGTCCCCTAGGGGACTCGAACCCCTGTTTTCGCCGTGAGAGGGCGACGTCCTGGGCCACTAGACGAAGGGGACAGGCTGACCAGACAGACGCCATCTTTTATAGCGGCCAGCGCGTTTGATCAAGGCGCGATACACCAGAGCGATTCCTTTTAAGATTGGACCGGTTGGTTCAGACTTAAAAGGTGAAATTGCTCTAAATTATTATATGGACCACGTTTTACGGATCGGACGGGATCGCCAAGAGCAATTCCCACCCATACTGAACCAATTGGTTCAGTATGGGTGGGTAAAATTGCTCTATGTTTCAAGGTGCCAGAGCAGCTTTATCCACTTAATTGGATCGCAAGGCGATACCAATTAAGTGAATGCTGCTCCAAGGCGATTCCATCTGATCCGAACATGGTCTAGCGCCTCACGCATCCCTTCCCGCATCAGGGGAACCCTGGAACCCCTTCCTCGCGCTGCACACCCAGCGAGTTCAACGCCATCGCCAGCATGTTATACTGCCCCACCGTAAAGACGGCGTCCATGATCTGCTGGGTGCTGAGATGTTTGGTCAGTATATTCCAGGTCCCGTCCTGGATGAACGCATCGGCGACCAGTTCATCGGCGGCCTGCAGCAGGGTCTTTTCCAGCTCGCTCCACCCGGCGGCGCCGGGCCCTTCTTTGAGACGCAGATGATCCGCATGGGTGAGGCCCGCGGGCGCACTCATCAGCACATGCTGGCCCCATTCATAATCGGACTGGGTCAGCCAGCCTACCCGCATGATCAGCATTTCCCGCAGCCGCGCATCCAGGGTCGAGTTTGCCATGATATGGGCGGCAAAGCCATTCCACGAATTAAGCAGATTCATGTTCCGCATCAGCGTTTTTAATACATTGAATACAATGCCATAACGTTGTTTCATTGGGGCGACAATATTGCGCTGTTCCTCGGTCAGTTCAGATTCCGGCAACGGCGCGATACGCGGTTTTGACAGGCGCATGGATTTCCCTCCCACTTTTATTGGGGGCTAGCATGGCATGGAAATGAGGTTTTTCGAATGAAAAAATCCCCCTCTTGCCGCTGAAACGGCACAGGGCTACACAGTTACCAGCACCCACCGCCAGCCGGAAAAGAACCATGCCATCAAAAACAAATCCCCTCCGCCTGAACATGCTGCAACTGAAAACCCTGACCCTCTTGCAGGAACTGGCACGCCAGCCCGAAGCCGGAACAGCCCTGGAGGATGGCAGGTTTCAGATCAGCCGGCTGCCGAGGCCCCACGGTAACCATTTTCATATTGGCGCGGTTGCCGTCATGGCCACGGACGCCACCGGTCTGTCCAACGAGATGGTATGGAAGGCGCTGGAGCGCAAATCGCTGGCCCAGTCCGCCTATCCGAATTCCATCACGCTGACGCCCGCCGGTCTCTTTTATGACACCGGATTGCGGAAAAAGATCATGCAGGGCGCAGATCATTAGCAGGCGCCAGAGCAATTCCTTTTTTTGAACCAACTGGTTCAGTCTAAAAAGGAATTGCTCTGAATTATCATATAGACCATGTTCGGACACCAAATCAGACAATATGCTCGCTGACGCGGTTTCGACCGTCGTTCTTGGCGCGATAGAGCGCAGCGTCCGCCCTTCTTAGTATCGATTCGGGCGTGTCATCCGCCCCCACCAGGCTGGTCACCCCAATGCTGGCCGTCATGGCGATGGGCGCGCCCGCTCCGCAATCAAACGAGAATGTCTCCGTATACTGACGGATACGCTCAGCGACCAGAGACGCAATCGCCATATCTGTTTCCGGCATGATGACGACAAACTCCTCTCCCCCGAAACGGCAGGCCAAATCAATACCGCGGATATTGCGCGAAATACCCAGCGCAAACTGTTTCAGAATCTTGTCGCCGGCGTCGTGGCCATGCGCGTCATTTATATGTTTGAAAAAATCTATATCGATCATGAGCAGGGATATCGGGCGGTCTTCCTGTTTGGCGCGCATGGTCTGTATTTGCAGATGGCTTTCCATATATCGCCGGTTATACAGACCTGTCAGCCCATCCGTGACCGCCATTTGCAAACTGAGATGCAGATTGTGGCGCAATCTGTCTTCATACCGGCGCCAGCGTAATTGCGTCCGGATGCGCGCGAACAGTTCATTGCTTTCTATGGGGCGGACCAGATAATCATTAACGCCCATGTCCAGGCCCCGGGCCAGGCTGGCGTCCTCGGGATCCTCCACAATGATCAGCAGCGGGACGGTTCTGGTTTCTTCAGCCGTCCGGAGCTGTGAACAGAGCCGCAGACCGTCATAATTTCGTATCGACAGGCTGACGATGATCAGATCAAACGTCTCGGCCCTGGCGCGCTTTAACGCCGCGATGGAATCATCCACAACCTGGGCATCGTGCCCCGCCTCATTCAGCGCGCCGCTTACCCGCGCGCTCGAACGCGACTGGTCGTCCACAATAAGGATGCGTCCCTTGACCTCCGTATGATCCTCCCAGTTGGGCAGGTCCGCCAGGCCGAGACTCTGGCCTGTAATGTCACGTGCGCGCAATTCGTCGGTCATCATTTTGAGGCGTATAAGGCTGCGCACCCGCGGGAACAGGGGATTATTCTTTATCGGCTTGCTGATGAAATCATCGGCGCCCGCCAGCAGCCCCTGCACCCGGTCGGCGGGCTGATCCAGCGCGGTGATCATGATGACCGGAATATGGCGGAGCTGAACATTTTCCTTCAGCTTGCGGCACGCCGTAAAGCCATCCATGACAGGCATCATCACATCCAGCAGGATGATATCGGGCATCTCCGCCTGGGCAACCTCTATCGCCTGCTGTCCATTTACAGCCGTGATGACTTCATAATATTCAGCACTCAGCTTTGCTTCGAGCAGCTTAACATTTGCTGGAACATCATCAACTACTAGTACGCGGGCAGTCATGGCCGCACCCCCGTTTATTCAGTATATCGGCGTATGGTGGTCAGGAAATCGGTGACCGAGATCGGTTTGGCGATGTAGGCCTCGCAGCCCCCATCCTTGATTCTTGCTTCGTCCCCCTTCATGGCGAACGCAGTAATCGCCACAATCGGGATATGGCGGGTGTCATCATCTTCCTTGATCCATTTAGCCACTTCAAGACCTGAAACGCCCGGCAACTGAATATCCATCAGGATGAGATCGGGTTTGTGCTTTTGGGCCAGATCCAGCGCCTCCATGCCATCGGCGGTCTGAATGGTGGAATAGCCATGCGCCACCAGCAGGTCATGAAACAGTTTCATATTGAGTTTGTTATCTTCGCAAATCAGCACTGTTTTTGTCATGAACAAGAATTACCCGATCTATTCGTTCTATTTTCGCTCAACAGCCCCAACAGAGCATGGTCATCCACAGAGACCTTGGTTTGCCCTCATCTGGTCCGAACATAGGCTATCTGTGAAGTCAATCATCCAGTCCAGCATATTATTACCCTCCCAACTCTTTACGCCTGGTCAAGTGAATAATGGTTTATATACAGGATAGGTAATCTTCTAGTTAATTTTGGCTGAACAGATGCAAAAAAAAATAACTCAAGACTGGGCAGAAACACTTGCTTTACAGGCACTTGCACAAATTATTGCGCAGCCCGATCTATGCGGCCGGTTTCTTGATATGACCGGGATAGAGCCCGTGGACCTGTCCGCGCGCGTGGCAGACATCGATTTTCTCGCCGCCGTGCTGGAGTTCTTGCTGGGCGATGAACCGCGCCTGCTGGAATTCTGTTCGGCCCTGCAGATCAATCCTAAACAGCCTGCACTCGCCCATGGTCTGTTACTGGGGGGCCGCGCCCCTGACTGGAACTAGGCCGAATGGAACCGCATGTCCGCAGCCAGCTTGACGCCCTCTCGCTTGATCCTCAACGTCCCCTGATTGTGACCGATGCGGACGAGGTGGTGGCCTATTTCATAGCTGGGCTGGAAAGGTTTCTGCACCGCCAGGAGCTTTGGCTGGATCTGAAAAGCTTCGCCATCACAGGTAATATCCGCAGATCAGGGGACGGCCAGGCCTGCACGCCCGCCGAGGTAAAGGCGCTTTTGAATGAATTTTTCGTCTCGGACACGGAATTGCTGGACCCGGTCGAAGGTGCCGCCGAGGCGCTCCGCACGCTCAGCGCACGGGCGCAGATTATTGTCCTCAGCAATGTCCCCCAGGAGATACATCCTGCACGTCAACGCTGGCTGCGCCGGCACGGCATGGATTATCCGCTGATTGCCAATACCGGCTCCAAGGGGCTTCCATTACGCCACCTTTCAGAACAGATAAGCGCGCCGGTATTCTTTCTGGATGATTTACCGCCGCATCTTGACGCGGTGGCCGAACAGGCCAGCCGGGTGAGGTTGCTGCATTTTATCGCCGACAAACGCCTTGCTGCCCTCACCGGCCGGGCGCGCAACTGCCATCTGCATACAAGCCACTGGCCAGACGCCCGCATTTTCATCGAAAATGAGCTGAACTCACATGGATTTTAGCAATTGGGGCGTTTGTAGGCCTCAATGCGCTGCAGGGAGGCAAACAGGGCAAAGGCGCCATAATCCAGGGTTAAGTCCGCACTCACCCCATTGTCATACAATTTGAACGCCATCTCAAATTCTGGAAGCCCTTCGTTTTTTTCAAGGCTGTAATAGGACACCTGAACGGGCCACCAGGTCAGACCCGAAATGGCGCTGGCAATCGACTGATTCAGCGGCGTAGTTTTGGCCGCTTCTCCGGCCTGGCTGGCGGCATTGGCGCTTGTTGCCGCGCCAATCGACGAGACCACCTGATAATAATCAGATTCTGAGGTGCCGTCGAAGACCTTACGCGACAGATTCTTGCGGCCCTGGCGCGCCGCGTCCAGCAGGGCTTGAATATAAGCACTAGGAAACAGAACGCCCGGCGGTAATTTTATCTCTTTGTCCGCTGGCTTGCGCAGGGTCGCCGTGCCGTTGGTCAGGGCGGCCGGATATTGCGCCCTGCCCTCATATTCCGCCACAATCCTGTCATCCAGCCGCTGACGCATTGAAAACCGGTAGCGCAGACCATCCAGCGATTCCCAGGACGAAGCAGATATATCGCTTAGGGATCTCTCACTGGCTTCGTCCAGCATGTCCGTGACAATGCGCTGTTCTGAAATAACGCCGTCACAGGTTTCCTGCCACTGTGTGACCATGCGTCCGTCAACACTGAAAACCTGCCCGCGATTTTGCCTTTTGGCCAGCGAGACCTTGTAGATGGCCCTGTGTGAAAGCATGGACGGGTGAACGGGCTTAGCCTCGATGGCCGACACATCCTCCAGCGCCCCCCCCAGCGTCAGCGTCAGCACGACCGGCAGCGTCCGTAAAAGACGCCCGATCCCAATATAGTTCATATTAAGCTTTCCCAGAGAAACGCATGGCCAGAATAGTTTGACCTCACTCTATATAGATTCTCGGGCCGCGGCACAGGACTTTGTACGAAAATTAAAATATGGACCACATGGAAACCGGGGCAAAAGCGGGCAAAAATTACCCCCCAGCGGGAATTAATTGCCACGCCGCATGAATGCCTTTTTGGATTGTAGCTGCATTCCTGACATCTCCGGGTGGCACAAAAAATGCATTTTCGATTGGACTGTTTGAGTTCATCCATCGTCCTCTCCAAAGGGGCTTCCAAAAATGAGTCAGTCATTAACAAAACCTGCCGATGTACACCCGCTGCATGGGCTTGCCTCCGGCACGGCCCAGCAATTGCGCAAACTGTCTGAATTCAGGAACCTGGGGGGGCCGACAGACAATAACGCATTTATAACCCAGATGCTGAGCGTCGCTGCCCAGGCGGAACAGTGCATCGCCGAGCAGGAAGCGCGCATCCACCAATTGGAATCCCTGACCAGCACGGACGAACTTACCGGGCTTCTGAACCGGCGCGGCTTCATGGAGGGGATGAACCGGGCTCTGCAATCCGCACGCCGTTACGACGAAGAAGGGGTCATAAGTTTTATTGATCTGGACGGCTTCAAGGCGATTAATGACACTTATGGTCATCCCGCTGGCGATATGGTGCTGCGCCGGGTTGCCGAATTACTACTAAGAAATGTGCGCAAAACCGATTTGGTGGCGCGTATTGGCGGCGATGAATTTGCGGTTCTGTTGATTCGCGCGGTCAAGCAGGTCGGACGCAAACGCGCCGAAATATTGCGGCAGATTCTTAATGCCAGCAATCTCGCCTATGGGGATGTCTCGATTCCCATCCGTGCAAGTATTGGGTCGGCTAACTATACAGGCTGGTCTTTGCCGGAGGAAATCCTGAATAAAGCCGATCGCGCCATGTACCGCCAGAAACACCGCCGCGCCCGGAATCTGAGCCTGATCAGCCAGAGAGAAGCCTAGAGCAATTTGTGATCAGGTTGAAACATGCCTGATTTTACTGCGTATCGTTGATCTCCTCTCGCCGCGCAGGCGCTGGCGCAGCGGGCCTTGCCCCTCCCCTTTCCACTCGCCTGGGCGAAGCTGAAGCTTCGCTTCGGCGTAGCCTGGAGGGGAGGGAACCCTGCGGCGAATTCCTCCTCCCCCTGAAAGGGGGAGGGAGGGTGGGGGGCCGATTCAACCTGATCACAAGTTGCCCTAGATAGCCGGCATCTGCTGGGTAACGCAATGGATGCCGCCGCCGCCCTGAACAATATCCAGCGCGGGATATTGCACGATCCTCCGGCCGGGAAAAACTTCCGCCAGTATCTGCCGCGCCGCTGCATCCGCCGGATCCTCAAATGACGGCACGATCAAACCTCCGTTCACCAGGTAAAAATTGATGTAGGAGAGCGTCAGCCGGTTGCCGCTTGCATCCAGACGCACTTGCGGCGCGGGCAACTCAACGACCTCCAGCGCCCCGCCCCCCGCGTCACGCGCCATCAACAAGCGTCGGCGATTTTCGTTCACAATGGAGAAATTGGCATCAGAAATATCCGCGCATCCTTGCAGAACCACCCGGCCTGGCGCCGCAAAACACGCGACATTATCGATATGCCCGTCGGTTTCATCGCCGCTTAACCCCTGCGCCAGCCAGATCACCCTGCCAACGCCCAGCATTGTTTTGAGAATGGCTTCGACCTTGTCCCGTGCCATTCCAGGATTGCGATTGGGATTAAGGAGGCACTGTTCAGTGGTCAACAGGGTGCCTGCGCCATCCACATGCAACGCCCCGCCCTCCGCGACCAATGCCGCGGGGTGTCCGGCCAGACCTAAATCGTTCAAGATTTCCGAGGCGATCCGGGCATCCCTGTCATGCGGCGCATATTTTCCGCCCCAGCCATTGAAACGCCAAATCACGCCGGCCAGCCCGCCCTGCCCGTCCCGCACAAAGCTCGGGCCGCTGTCGCGTATCCAGGAATCGTCAATTTCATGCGCGCTCAGGGTGACCCCGTCCCCGCACATCGTCTGCGCCGCGCCCGCGTCTTGCGGGCGCGCAATCATGGTGACAGGTTCAAATTGGGCAACCGCCCGCGCCAGCCCGGCGTAGGCCTGCCGCGCGCGTTCCATCCCCGGCAGACCCCCCCATAGCGAGGTACGGCAGGGCCAGGCCATGAAAGTGCGCTGATGCGGCTCCCACTCCGCTGGCATGCTCAGACCGGAAGTTGTCATGACGTGATTTTCATTCCAGTGTTAAGATGGCGCATCGAAGCAGGAGTCCCTCCATGACCAATAGCATAGACCAGCGCCTTGCAGAATTAGGGATTGAACTGCCTGCGCCCCGTCCTCCCGCCGCCAATTATACGCCCTATGTGATTACGGGCGATCTGGTGTTCATATCGGGTCAGGTTCCGGTCGGCGCAAAGGGGCTGGAATGGCGCGGTAAACTGGGCGCGGCCTTTTCGGTTAATGAGGGCCAGCAGGCCGCCCGCTTGTGCGCCATTAACCTGTTGGCCTGCCTGCGCGACGCCTGTGGCGGGAATCTGGACCGGGTGCGGCGCTGTGTGCGCATCGAGGGTTTCGTCAATGCGACACCGGAATTTGGCGAGCATCCGGCCGTCATGAACGGCGCATCTGACCTGATCGCCAGCGTGCTGGGCCCCAAGGGCATACATGCGCGGTATGCCGTGGGGTGCAACAGCCTGCCCTTCGATGTGGCCGTCGAAGTGGCCGGTATATTTGAAATTATCCCTGCTGCGTGAACCCCATGCAGGAGTGGCTGACTAGATATCTCTACAGCCATCGCGGACTGTTTGACAATTCAGGCAATGCACCGGAAAACAGCCTGGCCGCGTTTCAGGCCTCGGTTCAAAATGACTATGGCATGGAACTGGACGTGCAGGCGGCAGGCGATGGCACGCCCATTGTGTTTCATGATTACACACTGGATCGCATGACAGATGCTCAGGGGCCCGTCGCCAACCATGACCGCAGGACTCTATGCAGGCTACGTTTGCTGCAAAGCCAGGAATGTATTCCCACCCTTGCGGATACGCTGGACTGCGTCGCGGGCTGCGCGCCCCTGCTGATCGAAATCAAGTCGCCCAAAGGCACCCGTATCGGGCCGCTGGAGCGCCGCATCGCAGCACTGCTGGCGCCTTATAAAGGGCTGTTCGCCGTGCAATCCTTTAATCCCGAAAGTGTCGCCTGGTTTGTGGAAAACGCCCCGGCTTTTACACGCGGGCAGATTGCCCAGAATTTTATTTCCCGGCCCGAACGCGGACTGGCCTGGCGGCAACGGCTGGGCTGGGGTAAATTATGGAGCTGCGCTGCAAGCCAGCCGCATTTCATATCGTATAATGTGCGCGATCTTCCAGGCCCCGCCACCCGGAATGTTCGCCGGCAGCGCATCCCTTTGCTATGCTGGACCGTGCGAACCCCGCAACAGGTGGCCGTCGCTAGGCGTTATGCAGACAGTTTTATATTTGAGGGATTTCATGCCTGAAGGCGGCGGAAAGCTTCGCATCCGGATCATCGAAAACATTCAGGACATCAGCGCCGCCGAGTGGGACGCCTGTGCCAATCCCACCGGTTTGCCGCCCGGCGAAGAAATTCCCTACATCCCCTTTTTATCACATGCTTTTTTGCTGGCGCTGGAAAAATCCGGATCGGCCACCGAGGAGGCGGGGTGGGGGCCGCGCCATTTATTGCTGGAGACTGCCGATGGCCGCCTGATGGGCGCCATGCCGATGTATCTCAAATCCCATTCACAGGGTGAATATGTGTTCGACCATTCCTGGGCCGACGCCTATCACCGGGCAGGCGGGCAATATTATCCCAAATTGCAGGTCTGCGTGCCCTTTACGCCCGCGCCCGGCCGCCGGATGCTGCTGCGCCCGCACGCGAACGCCAGCCAGCATCGCGACCTGATGATCCAATATGCTACTGAAGTTGCATCCAAATCCGGTGTTTCGTCACTGCATTTCACGTTTATTCAGAAAGAAGAGTGGGAAGCACTTGGGAATTCTGGATTTTTGCAACGCACGGATTATCAGTTTCACTGGACGAACCAGGGCTATGAAACTTTTGAGGATTTCCTGAACAGCCTGAATTCGCGCAAGCGCAAGCAGATACGCAAGGAACGCCGCGAGGCGGTGGCCAACGGCATCAAGGTGGAAATGCTGACAGGCAGCGACATCAAGGAAGCGCACTGGCAGGCGTTTTTCCGGTTTTATATGAATACCGGCCGCAACAAATGGGGGCGGCCCTATCTGACGCGTGAATTTTTCAGTCTGATCGGCGCCACAATGGCGGACAGGATTGCGCTGGTGATCTGCAGCCGGGACGGCAAACCCATCGCTGGCGCCATCAATTTCATAGGGGGCGAGGCCCTGTTCGGACGCAACTGGGGATGCATCGAGGAACATCCCTTCCTGCATTTCGAGGCCTGCTATTATCAGGCCATCGATTTCGCTATCAGTCACGGCTTGCAACGGGTTGAGGCCGGGGCGCAGGGCGCGCACAAGCTGGCGCGCGGCTATCTTCCCAATCTCACCTACAGCGCCCACTGGATCAAGGATCCGCGGCTGCGCGATGCGATAAAGCACTATCTTGCGCAGGAACGCGCGCATGTGAATGCGGATTCGGACATCCTGTCCGGTCATTCGCCGTTCCGTAAGAATATGGAAGAGGAGATGGACGAATGAGCAACGACCCCGCCTGCATTTTCTGTAAAATTCTTCGCGGCGAAATAGGTTCGGTCAAAATCCATGAAGATCAGGACACGCTCTCGTTCATGGATGTGATGCCGCAATCGCCCGGCCATTGCCTTGTCATCCCCAAACGCCACGCGGCCGATATTCTTGAAATCAGCGCCGATGAGGCGGCAGTCTTGATTCGTGCGACACAGCGTCTGGCCAAAGCCGTCAAAAGCGCGCTGCTGCCGGACGGCATCGGTGTATATCAGTTTAACGGGAATGCGGCGGGTCAGACCGTGTTTCACGTACATTTCCATGTCATTCCCCGCCATGCCGGCGCAGAGTTGGGCTTTCACGCGCGCCAGATGGCGGATCCAGCCACGCTGTACCCCCTGGCCAGCAAAATCGCCGCGGCGTTTTCGCAATGAATGACTTCCATTTTTAGGCAAAATCTCTGTCGCGGCCCTAACCCCGGTTAAAGCTCTATAATTAATGCAGATGGCGCGGCCCTTCCCAGAAAGGCCCAGTCAGGCTACAAAGCCGTGATCATTGATATGGGAGGCCCCATGGCGGCGCTGATTCTTGTGCTTAACGGCCCAAACCTGAACCTGCTCGGCACGCGCGAGCCGGAAATATATGGCACGGCCACCCTGGACGACATTCATCAGATGATGAACAAATCGGCATCGGCGCTGGGCTGGCAGATCGATTTCCGCCAGTCCAATCATGAGGGCGAGCTGGTGGACTGGATTCAGTGGGGACGCGTCCATGCCAGCGCCATCATTATCAATGCCGGCGCCTATACGCATACCTCCGTCGCCATACTGGATGCGCTGCGCGCGTTCGATAAAGCCATCATCGAAGTGCATTTGTCCAACCTGTTTCAGCGCGAGACGTTCCGCCACCATTCCTATATTACGCCCGTGGCGCGCGGGCTGATCTGCGGTTTTGGCGCACGCGGCTACGCGCTGGCCCTGGACGCCCTGCGCGACATCGTGAGTTAACGGAAACAATCATGGAAAACGAAAAAATCGACCGGGACATGATCCGCGCGCTTGCGGAACTGCTGGATGAAACCCGGCTGACGGAAATAGAAATCGAGCATCAGGGATTGCGGGTCCGTGTGGTGCGCAAGTCCATCGCTGTCCCGGCGGTGCACCACTCAATCCCCGCCACCTCGCAAACAGCCCACGCCCCCGTTCCCGCTGCGCCCGAAAATCTGGCCGCGCATCCGGGCCTGGTCACTGCGCCGATGGTGGGTACAGTGTATCTCTCGCCAGAACCCGGGACGGCGCCCTTTATCTCCGTTGGCGACGCCGTAGAAACCGGACAGACGCTTTTCATTATCGAAGCCATGAAAACCATGAACCCAATCGCTGCGCCGCATTCCGGCAAGGTTATGCAGATTCTGGTCAAGGATGGCCATCCCGTGGAATTTGGCGAACCCCTGGCCATTATCGAATGACGCACCGTCTAAAAGTGATACAGGCCCGCCGATGATCAAAAAACTCCTGATCGCCAACCGGGGGGAAATCGCGTTGCGCATCCATCGCGCCTGCAAGGAGATGGGCATAGCCACGGTGGCCGTGCACTCGACCGCCGATTCCGAGGCCATGCATGTGCGGCTGGCCGATGAAAGCGTGTGCATAGGGCCGCCGCCCGCCGCAAAATCCTATCTCAATATTCCGGCCATTGTCACGGCCTGTGAAATCACCGGCGCTGACGCCGTGCACCCTGGATACGGATTCCTGTCCGAGAACGCCAATTTTGCGCAGATACTTGCGGCGCACAAGATAATTTTTGTCGGTCCCCATACAGAACATATTCGCACCATGGGTGACAAGATCGCGGCCAAGCAGGCCATGATCGCTGCCGGGGTTCCTGTCGTTCCCGGTTCTCCAGGCGCCGTGAAAGACGCAGACGCCATGCAGGCAGCCCTGCAGATTGGCTTCCCGGTATTATGCAAGGCGGCGGCTGGCGGCGGCGGGCGCGGCATGAAAGTCGCCATGGAACCGGCCCAGCTTGGCGAGGCGCTGGCGACGGCGCGCAACGAGGCGCGGGCGGCGTTTGGCGATGACGCCATGTATCTTGAAAAATATCTGGCCCATCCGCGTCACGTTGAAATTCAGATCATGGCGGATTCGCACGGCAACGTGGTGCATCTGGGCGAGCGCGACTGTTCCCTGCAGCGGCGGCATCAGAAAATTCTGGAGGAATCCCCTTCTCCGGCGCTGGACGACGCCGCGCGCCGCGATATTGGCCGCATCGTCACCCAGGCGATGGCAAAGATCGGCTATCTGGGCGCCGGCACAATTGAATTCCTGTATGAGGACGGAAAATTTTATTTTATCGAAATGAACACCCGGTTGCAGGTGGAACATCCGGTCACGGAAATGGTGACGGGCATAGATCTCGTGCGCGAACAGATTCTGGTGGCGAGCGGACTGCCGCTCAGCTTCCGTCAACAGGATGTCGTTATGAACGGGCACGCCATTGAATGCCGCATTAACGCCGAACATCCCAGGACTTTTGTCCCCAGCCCCGGCACCATCCAGAATTTCCACGTCCCGGGTGGTTTTGGGGTGCGTGTGGATTCAGCCGCCTATGCCGGCTACCGGATCCCGCCCTATTATGACAGCATGATCGGCAAACTGATCGTGCATGGCCGCGACCGCAGGGAATGCCTGATGCGCCTGGGCCGGGCGCTGGATGAATTCGTGATTGACGGGATCGAGACAACGCTGGACCTGCACCGTGCGCTCCTGGGAGAACCGGATTTTATCAATGGCGTCTATGACATTCACTGGCTTGAATCGCATCTTGGCAACCGCTGACAAAATCCCCGATTTATGCCTGAACTGACGCCGGAGCTTCTGTTACGCGCCTATGCCCATGGATATTTTCCCATGGCGGAGAGCCGGGACGATCCCGAACTGTTCTGGCTCGATCCAGAAATGCGCGGCATTCTGCCCCTCGATCGTTTTCATGTATCGCGCAGACTGGCGCGCACTATCCGCTCCAACCACTTTGAAGTACGCGTCGATACGGCCTTCGAGCAGGTAATGCGGGCCTGCGCCGCACCCCGGCCCGGCCACGGCGATAGCTGGATTAACGCACGGATCATAAGTCTGTACACGGCGCTTTTCGATCAGGGCCACGGCCACAGCGTGGAATGCTGGCGCGAGGGGGTGCTGGCCGGGGGGATCTATGGCATACAGATTGGCGCGGCCTTCTTTGGCGAAAGCATGTTCAGTGTGGTTCGCGACGCCAGCAAAGTCGCCCTGACCCACCTTGCCGCACGCCTACGCGCAGGCGGTTTCCTGCTTTTTGACACGCAATTCCTGACACCGCATCTGGCGCATTTCGGCGGCGAGGAAATCCCGCGCGACCGCTATCTGCACCTCTTACGCCGGGCCATAAACAGCACCGGAGATTTCTATTCGCTGCCGGATCCCTGCGGCGGCAATGAAGTCTTGCAATCCATCACCCAGACATCATAAATCGGATGCTCCAGCGCCGACAAAGCGGGGCTGGACGCAAACATCCAGCCCGAAAATATGTGTTGTCCCTTGACTTGTCCCTTGGGTTGGCCATTACCGGCGGGTGGCGCGGTTCCGAAATCCTCAATCTCCAGATAGGCGCTGATTTCCGGCGTTTCTTCGGGTGGACGCTTGTGGCAGGTGCGGGCCGTGATCTGTAAGGCGCCAAACTGGGCCAGTACATCAACCGGCGCGTCGAACGACATGATCCGGCCCGTGATCTTATCCAGACCGTTCAGAGTGACGGTGCGGGCGCGCCGCTCGTTCTCGGTTTCTGCTACTTCAGCCGGGACAGCGGGCGCCGCAACTCCGGGCGGTGTCTGCCGCCATGGCGCGGCGCTGCCCAGCTCCTCCTCCAGGCTGGGCACGTCGATCTCGCCTGGCGATTCTGAAGGCGGAATTATTTCCTGCGCCAGGGCGGCGGCGGGACACGCCACGAAAGTCAACAGCGCCAGGGCCAAGCCCCCCGTCCGTAGAGCGGACACAGGAACAGGAATACGCCCGGCCATCCCCATAATTATTCCCTCAGATGCGCTGAAAATCTCAAACGGACATAATCCGCCGTCCAGTTCCCCTGCGAATCACACAATGTGGGCGCCAGCAGATCAATAATCTCCCGCCGGATTAAGGTCCTGGACTCGTCCGGCAGCGCCAGAAAATATGGCGCGCGAAACGTATCCAGCCAGCCTTCGATACTCGTGGGCAAGGGCGTGGGGCGTGGAATCAGCTCAATCGAATCAACCTCAAATCCGCCCCGCGTCAGCCGTTCCGCATATTCAGCAGGCGTCGGAAAAAAGAAGGGCGAAACCTCGCTCTCATCCAGCCCATGCCTGCGGGCGGCCGCCCGCAGGGCAACCACGATCGCCGCCACATTGCCATGTCCGCCAAACTCCCCCACAAACCGCCCCCCCGGACGCAGGACACCGGCCACGGAACGGATCACCTCATCGGCCTGCAGTATCCAGTGCAGCACGGCATTGGTGAACACCGCGTCGAAGCTGTGAGAGAAAGGCAGCGCCCTGCCGTCACCGCGAACCGCATGTATCCCCCTGGCGCGGGCCGCCGCCACGAGAGAAGGACTGGGTTCAATGCCCGTGAGTTCAGCGCCGCTGGCGATAATCGTGAGGCTCAGCGCCCCATCCCCGCAGCCGAGGTCGAGTATCCGCTCGCCCGGCCGAGGCTTTAGCAGTTCCACCACCGGCGCCGCCAGATCAGCCACAAAACGGGCGTTTCGGGCATAGCTTTCCGCCTCCCATTGCTGGCCCGAGGCGGATGTCGATGCCTGTGACGCCGTCATTTTTTCCCCTCGGCGCTACCGGTCGAGGAATAGATCGCCTGACCTATCAGGCTCATTAAATCCACCGCCCCCTGGGTAAAACGAATCTCGCCGCCGTTTTGGAGATAGTCTTCGCTGCCGCCCGCCTCAATCGACAGATAGGTTGCGCCCAGCAATCCCTGGGTGGTGATTTTTGCAGAAGAATCATCCGGCAGTTTCACATCGGCGTTGATGTCCAGTTCAACTACCGCCTGAAAGGAAGCCGGATCGAGGCGCTGATCGATGACGGTGCCGACTTTAATCCCGGACATGCGAACGTCGCTGCCCAATGTCAACCCGTCCACCCGGTTGAATTTAGCGACCAGCCTGGTGCCGCCGTCCGTGCGGATGCTGCTGGTCGAATAGCCGAACGCCAGAAATATGCCCGCTACCGCCAGAACGGCCGCTCCGATCAGGGTTTCAACAAGATTACCCCCCATGATCAGGCCTCAGGTTTCCAGGGTTCATAGGCACCCTCAGCCCTGGACGCGCCCGTCCCAGTCAGAATACTGCCTTTGGGCCGGTACGCATTCGCCGTGCCAGTTTGATTCGACAGATGCGGCCTTTCATATTTTTTACGCTTGCGCGTCGCATCACTCGGCAGATCGTCCACTGTATGATGCAGCCAGATATGCCATTCCGGCGGGATGCGGGAGGCATCCACCTCGCCATTGTAGATGACCCAGCGCCGGTCGCGTTTGCGCTCACGGTAATACATATTGCCGAACGAATCAGTGCCCACCTGCACACCCTTGCGCCAGGTCCAAAGCCGCGTTCCCGCACTCTGCCCATCCCACCAGGTAAATATCTGTTTGATCAGGCCCATTGCTTCCCCTTTAGGAAATGTCCCTTTTTGGCAATGCCCGGTCTACAGCGTAATTCGCGCTCCGGACAAGCTGAAATTCGTGCCGAATATGGCAGCCGCGCAGCGTAGCGTCCAGCCCATCGCGGCGGCTATGCCCGCCCGCCGCCCGCCGTAAAAAATTTTTCCTATTTCCAAGCGTTCCGGATCCATATGCAAAATCCAATTTAATTCATTGAATTAAATAGATTTTTTCCAGAATTAAAGCTCATGTAAAAGTTATGCACAGCCCACTATGTTGTGGAGATTAATTTTTTATCCACAAAATCTTGTTGCGCATTTTTCTCAATTGCCTACTCTTGGTGGTCCCTGGGTGGCGGGATACCAGATGTGGTGGCGGCAAATACAATGCGGGTAACAAATATTCCTGACATTTGCAGCTGGAACGTCTAGGGCGCACTTCACCATTCCAGATCAGACAAACACAGTAATTCGGGACACATATAATGCGCGTCAAGCGTCACTTCACCGTCGAAGGCCAGTCTCCCTACGCCAGTATCGCCTTTCGGCTGGCCAACAGCGAGATCCGCAATCCCGACGGATCGGTTGTGTTCAAATTGCATGGCATTAGCGTTCCCGGGAACTGGAGCCAGGTTGCCTGTGATGTGCTGGCGCAGAAATATTTCCGCAAAGCCGGAGTGCCTGTTGCCCTGCGCCCGGTCGAAGAGCCCGACGTTCCTGCCTGGTTGTGGCGTCAGACAGAAGATACCGAGGCGCTGCAGCGTATCGACCCGAGCAGACGGCACGGCTCCGAAATGCAGGCCATTCAGGTGTTTGACCGGATGGCGGGCGCATGGACCTACTGGGGCTGGAAGGGCGGTTATTTTGACAGCCAGGAGGACGCGCGCGCCTTTTTTGATGAAAACAGATATATGCTGGCTAACCAGATGTGCGCGCCTAACAGCCCGCAATGGTTCAATACCGGCCTGCATTGGGCCTATGGCGTCGATGGACCTGCGCAGGGCCACTTCTATGTCGATCATGTCTCCGGAGCGGTAGAGCGTTCTCTCAGCGCCTACGAACGTCCGCAACCGCATGCCTGTTTCATTCAAAGCGTCAGTGACGATCTGGTGAATGAAGGCGGCATCATGGATTTATGGGTACGTGAAGCCCGCCTGTTCAAATATGGATCGGGCACCGGCAGCAATTTCTCGGCGCTGCGGGGCGAGAATGAATCGCTGTCGGGCGGCGGCAAATCATCGGGCCTGATGAGCTTTCTGCGCATCGGCGACCGCGCCGCCGGCGCCATCAAATCCGGTGGAACAACGCGCCGCGCCGCAAAAATGGTGATCGTGGACGCAGACCATCCAGACATCGAGACGTTTATCGACTGGAAGATGATCGAGGAACAAAAGGTCGCGTCCCTGGTTTCGGGTTCCAAACTTCTGGACAAACATCTCAACGCCGTCATGCGCGCCTGCATCAATTGCAGCAGCGATGGCGATGAATGCTTCGATGTGAAAAAGAATCCGGCCCTGCGTCAGGAAATTCGCAATGCGCGCGCCATGATGGTGCCTGAAAATTATATCCAGCGCGCCATTCAGTACGCCCGCCAGGGGCACAGAAGGATAGACTTCCCAACCTTTGACACCGACTGGGACTCCGACGCCTATCTGACCGTATCCGGACAAAACTCCAATAATTCGGTGCGCGTCACGGATGAATTTCTGAAAGCCGTGGAACAGGATCAAACTTGGACCCTGACCCGGCGCACGGATGGGGTCGTGACCAAGACCCTGCCTGCGCGCCAGCTATGGGATCGCATCGGTGAGGCCGCCTGGGCGTCCGCCGACCCGGGCCTGCAGTTCCATACGACCATTAATGATTGGCATACCTGTCCTAAAAGCGGCCCGATACGCGCATCCAATCCCTGCTCTGAATATATGTTTCTCGATGATACGGCCTGCAATCTGGCGTCACTGAACCTGATGCGTTTCCAGGATGGCGCGGCCGCGTTTGACACGGAAGGCTTTTCACACGCCGCCGCCATTTGGACCATGGTGCTGGAAATCTCTGTCATGATGGCGCAGTTCCCATCCCGGCGCATTGCCGAGCTGTCCTATAGATACCGGACGCTGGGTCTGGGGTTCGCCAATCTGGGCGGATTGCTGATGGGCATGGGGTTGGGCTATGACAGCCCGGAGGGCCGCGCGATCGCGGGCGGCATTTCCGCTCTGATGACGGGCGTTTCTTATGAAACCTCGGCAGTCATGGCGCGTCAACTGGGCGCCTTTCCTGGCTATGCGCGCAATGCAGACGCGATGCAACGGGTGATGCGCAATCATCAACGCGCCGCGCATGGCGCCAGCAGCGGCTACGAAGACCTCCATACACCGCCAGTTCCATTGGACGCCGCCAAATGCCCGGATCCCGCCCTGATTGAAGCCGCCCGCGCGGCCTGGGACCGCGCCATTATCATGGGCAAGGCGCATGGCTTTCGTAATGCACAGGCCAGCGTCATCGCCCCCACCGGCACGATCGGTCTGGTGATGGACTGCGATACCACGGGGATCGAACCGGATTTCGCTCTCGTCAAATTCAAAAAGCTCGCTGGCGGCGGCTATTTCAAGATCATCAATCAAACCGTTCCTCCGGCCCTGTCGGTTCTGGGCTACAGCGCGCCCGGTATCCAGGCCATTATTGATTATGCAGTCGGCCGGGCCACGCTGGCCGGGGCGCCGGGCGTCAATCACGAATCCTTGCGCGCCCACGGATTTGGCGATGCGCAGCTTGAAATAGTAGAAGCGGGGCTGGCGGCGGCCTTTGATATCAAGTTCGTCTTTAACAAATGGTCTCTTGGCGAGGATTTTTTCACCGGCGTTCTGGGTTTCAGCAAGGAAAATATCGAGGATGTCAGTTTTAATGCGCTGGCCGAGATGGGATTCGCCCAGGATGAAATCGAGGCGGCCAACCTCTACTGCTGCGGCACCATGACCCTGGAAGGCGCGCCCGGCCTCCGGGACGAACATTTGCCCGTGTTCGATTGCGCCAATCCGTGCGGCCGGATCGGCAAGCGCTATCTGAGCGTGGACAGTCATATTGAAATGATGGCGGCCTGCCAGCCCTTCATTTCAGGGGCAATTTCCAAGACGATCAATATGCCCAATGACGCCACCATTGAGGAATGTTCCGGCGCCTATATGAAATCATGGCGGCTGGGGCTAAAGGCCAATGCGCTGTATCGCGATGGCTCCAAACTGAGCCAGCCGCTCAATGCGCAGATTCTGGACGCTGATCCTGACGTCGCGCAAAAGACGGTCCAGACCGTGATTGAGGCGCCCGCCGCCACACGCGCCCAGTTGCTCGCGGAACAAATGGCGCTGCGCACCATGGAGAACGAGAAAAAAAATGTGGAGCGCCGGCGTCTCCCGCAACGCCGCAAGGGCTATACGCAGAAAGCGACTGTGGGCGGGCACAAAGTCTATCTGCGCACGGGCGAATATGAAGACGGCAATCTGGGCGAAATCTTCATCGATATGCACAAGGAGGGGGCAGCCTTCCGCAGCCTGATGAATAATTACGCCATCGCCATTTCCATTGGTCTGCAATATGGCGTTCCATTGGAGGAATTTGTCGACGCATTCACCTTCACCCGGTTTGAACCTGCGGGAATGGTGCAGGGGAATGATGCGATCAAAAGCGCGACCTCGATCGTGGACTATGTATTCCGTGAGCTGGCGATTTCCTATCTGGGACGCGCCGATCTCGCGCATGTGGATCCCAATGAATACCGCTTTGACAGCATGGGAACCGGCAACGAGGATGTGGCCGGTCACGTGCAGAAAGTTACCAGCACTGGCTTCGTCCGTCAGCGCCTGGTTGTTCTGCCCGGGGGTGCCGCAAGTCCGCCTGTCGTGAATATGCAAGACGAACATCATGCCAGCCTGGTCAGCGAAATGCGCACAGGCACCGGCCCCATGGCCGCCGGAGATAATTTTGCGATCAGCGCGTCTGTTAGTGCGGGCGGCAGGACGCAGACCAGTTTGCTGATTGAGGCGCAGGTCAAGGGCTATGAGGGTGAAAGCTGCGGCGAATGCGGAAATTTCACTCTGGTGCGCAACGGCACCTGCATGAAATGCAATACCTGCGGGGCCACCACCGGCTGCTCGTAACCGGATGGCAAACAGGATTTTAGGGATTTTCGCCAGTTAGTTGCGTTGCGTACCTCCGAATAGTCATCGGAGTCTTCCCTGCTGAAAACTGGGGCCGCACCTGGACATCACTCCTAGCGGCCCCCTTTTTCATGCCATTAACTTCGTATTCATACTGTCCTTGCAATAGTAACGGATGCTGCAGGGTCCGGCGAGTAACTCCAAACTTCAGGTCTTCATCGCCCGGGACGATGAGGAGCGGCGGCGCATTTACCGCTTCCGTTACCGGGTCAAGGTTGAAGAGCTGAACGCGAAAGCGCCCAGTGTGAATCACGCAAACCAGGAAATAGGCGACCGGCTCGATAAATTGGCATTGCAGATATATGTCGCCCAGTCCACCGGCAACGAACTGGCCGCTTCGGCGCGCCTGAACACCAGACTGGATGAAAATAACCTTTCAGACATTGCGCAGCTTGACGGCTTCGGCCCGTTTCGTGAATTCGGCATTCAAGCCCTGTCGCTCAGCGGTCAACTCGTGATCGCGCCCAAATGGGCCAGCAGCATGGCAGCCTCCCTCGCCCTGAGCGCGGTCTACAAGCTTGCCCGCCAGAATGGCAGCCAGTTCGATTTTACGCAGTGCGCGCCGGCTTTGCTGCCGCTGTATCAGCGGCTCGGATACCGGCAATTCCGTGAAAATTTTATGGATGACGGGCTTGGATACCAGGTGCCATTAGTCATGGTAACCGAGGATTTTGCCCATCTGGCCAAGGTCAAATCGCCGCTCACGCAGATCGCCCGGGGTATGAACAATTCACCCGCCACCGGCAACTGGTTCTCACGGACCTACCCCAATTACGCCAATGCGCCGGTCGAGGTGGCAATGGCGGACGATGAGTTCTGGCATTTTCTGGCGCGCAAGCTCAATCAGTCCCCTACCGCCGGGATCCCCTGCTGGAAGGTCTGAGCTATCCGGAAGCCATGGCGTTTATCCGCGCGGGCTCGGTTCTGAATTGCAGGAAAAACATGCCTATCGTAAAGACCGGGCAGATGGGGCGGGAAATGTTCGTGATCCTTTCAGGCACCGTCAAGGTGCTGGCGGGACCAGACAAGGCCGAAGTGGCGCGGCTGAACCGCGGCGACATATTTGGCGAGCTCGCCTATCTGTCCTAAGTGCCACGCACGGCTGACGTAGTGACCACGGAGGACGCCGAGATCCTGGTGCTCAGCCAGGACATTGTCCCCCGCATCATGGACAAGATGCCCGCCATCGCGGCCCGTGTGCTCTTCAATCTGTCGCTCATTCTGTGCGCGCGTGTAGGCCAGTTGACCCGCAATCTGGTGACGGCAACTGCCCAGCCCAACGTGACGAACATGTCCGATATTCTTCCAGGCCTGGTGCCCCTCGCCACATCCTCAAGAATCAAGAATAAATTTCAGTCCGGACGCTAAAAAGTTCTATGGCGCAGTGCCGCCAAAACATACCCGCCCATCCGCACTCCGGCACGTCAGCCGATGTCCTGCACCTGATTGTTTTCAGTGTCCGGTGGAAACAGAATTGCCAGTGAATATTGAAAAAAATCTCCAAAAGTCGTCACGATCCGAAGGGCCAGGGCCAGCACAAGGGAAATGCCAGGCCGGCCATTTATTTCAGTCTGTTCGCCGCAGCCGCCCTTTTAATTAAATTGAGCGCATTGTTTCTTGCCCTGATGGTGCCCCTCGCCATTCTTATCAGCGGCAAATTTTCCCTGATACGAAGTAAGGTTTTTTGGTACCCGCCGCTGATCATCGGGATAACTACCCTGCCATGGTATTTGTTTACATTTGACACCCTGACCGAGGGTGCGAAAACACAATGGACAATTTCGTACCCGCTTCAGGCGCTGATCGGCTATCTATCTATTCTGGCCGCCAATATATCATTTCCCGGTCTGGCTCTATTAATGGTTGGCGTAATTGATCTGCAATCCTTTCATCCGGTCGCACCCGGATGAAAGGATTGCAGATCAATGGTCGGTCATCATAGCCCTGTTTTTGGCGGTGATTTTATTCCAATCCTTAATGCCAACAAACATTCTGGACAGATATCTGACAACCGCGCTTGGCCCTGCCATGATTCTTATTTGGCAGGGCGCCATGGCGACCGGAAATTACATTTCAGATACCCTGGCGC
>SHWM01000037.1 GCA_009693835.1 Alphaproteobacteria bacterium | reverse complement strand
ACATAAAGTGGTTTCAAGAAATGAATGGTTAGAAGCGCGCAAACAGCATCTCGCCAAGGAAAAGGAATTCACCAGATTGCGTGATGAGCTAAGCGAGCAGCGGCGCGAACTGCCATGGGTGCAGGTAGATAAGAATTATGTGTTTGAGGGGCCCGGTGGCAAGTGCACATTGGCGGATCTGTTTGGTGGGCGCAGCCAGCTGATTGTCTATCATTTCATGTTTGACCCGGAGTGGGAGAGCGGTTGCAAAAGCTGTTCTTTCTGGGCCGATAATTTTAATGGCATCGATGTGCATCTGAATGCGCGGGATGTGACATTCGCCGCCATTTCACTTGCGCCGCTGGTCAAATTGCAGGCGTACGCCAAGCGTCTCGGCTGGGGCTTTCCGTGGTACTCGTCCTTCGGATCCGACTTCAATTATGATTTCGGAGTTTCATTCACGCCCCAGGACCTGTCCCGGGGATGGGTGACGTATAATTACGAGCGGCGCAATACAAATATGACGGAACTTCCCGGCATCAGCGTGTTTGCCAAAGACGAGTAGGGCGCTGTCTATCACACCTATTCCTGTTATTCGCGCGGCCTCGATATGCTGAACGGCGCCTATCACCATCTCGATCTCGTTCCCAGGGGGCGCGACGAGGCGGGTCTGGAATATCCGATGGCGTGGATACGCCCCCACGACATGTACGGCAATTGCAGCCAGACAACAGGAGCGCAAAGCCATGCAATATGCCGAAGCTACCGGAAAGCTGAACAGCTACCGTCAGCAGATCGCTCAAATTCGCTCATCCATGCGCAAGGTTCAAAGCGGGATCGAACCGCAGGAAGCGAGCGACTACAATTTCAAAACTCTTTTGGGTGAGGTGTCCCTGTCCAGCCTGTTTGGCGGCAAGGATGACCTGTTCGTCATTCACAATATGGGCGCATCCTGTGCGTACTGCACCCTATGGGCCGATGGTTACAATGGCGCCTATGACCACCTGGCAAGCCGCGCCGCCTTTGTCATCAGCAGTCCTGATACACCCGATGTGCAGAAGCGCTTTGCTGAAAAGCGCGGCTGGCGCTTTCCCATGGTCAGTCATCAGGGATCTGCCTTTGCCGCCGATATGGGCTATCGCACCGCAAAAGGATCCTTCCTTCCCGGTGTTTCAGCGCAGAAGCGCGAAAATATTTCGTGTGTCTGATTCTCAGCTTGGTCCCCTGGACGATTTTTGCGCTGCATGGCATTTGTTTGAATTGCTGCCCGAAGGGGCCAATGGCTGGCAGCCCAAATTCACCTATCCGCAGGAGGATTGAATGACAATCGAAATTTTTGCTTTTCCTCCAAGCGCGCGCGCCTTCAAGGCGCTCGTGGTCGCCAATTATTTGGCGATCGATTACACCCTGCATGTTCTGGATCCGCGCGAAGGGGATTTTCAAAAGCCCGAATATGCCGCTATCAATCCAAACAGACACATGCCAAAGACCCTGGCGCAGCAGAAGGCCTAAAGTTCAGCGGGGAATATATTCATTGTCTGCGAGCGACGTAATCACCGCCTGTGTCCCGCACAGGCGGCACTGCGGGTCGCGGCGCACCCTGATCTTGCGGAAGGTGGTGTCGAGCGCGTCATAGATCAGAAGCTGGCCTGTCATACTGGCGCCAATACCCAGCAGTTCCTTCACGACCTCGATGCCCTGCAAAGTGCCCATGACGCCCGCCACAAGTCCCAATGTGCCGGCCTCGGCGCAATTGGGCACGCTGCCGGGAGGCGGCGGTTCGGGAAAGATGCAGCGATAGCAGGGCTTTTCCCCTTCATAGGCGCGGAAGGTGGAAAGCTGGCCCTCAAACCGGCCAAGGGCTGCCGCGACCAGCGGCTTTTGCATCAGATAACAGGCGTCGTTCAGCAGAAATTTGGTTGGAAAATTATCACAGCCATCCGCGATCAGATCATAATCTCCGATCAGTGCACGGACATTCTCTACATTCAATCGCACCTGATGGCGCACGACCTTCACGTCAGGATTAATGTGGCCAATGCTTTCTGCGGCGCTGTCGGTCTTGGGCCTGCCGATGTCACGGGTCTTGTGGGCGATCTGGCGCTGCAGATTGGAGAGAGACACCACGTCATCATCTACAATGCCGATCGTGCCAACGCCCGCCGCCGCGAGATACAGCGCCAGCGGCGAACCGAGGCCGCCCGCGCCCACAAGAAGCACACGGGACGCCAGCAGCCGCGCCTGACCGGCGCCGCCTATTTCTGGCAGCATGATGTGGCGCGCGTAGCGCTCGATCTGTTCGCCGCCGAGGTTCACAGCCCCTCGAACAAGGCGGTCGAAAGATAGCGTTCCGCGAAAGAGGGAATGATCACGACAATGACCTTGCCTTTCATGTCCGGCCGCGCGCCCACCTCCAACGCAGCGGCAACCGCCGCACCCGATGAAATGCCGCCCGGTATGCCTTCGAGGCGCGCCAGCTTGCGGGCCATCTCGAAGGCGTTTTCATTGCCGATGGTGATGACTTCATCGACCAGCGAACGGTCCAGATTGTCGGGGATGAAACCGGCGCCGATACCCTGGATTTTATGCGGGCCTACCTGCCCGCCTGAAAGCACGGGGCTATCCTCGGGCTCAACTGCAATCATTTTCAACCCCGGCTTGCGCGCCTTCAGCACGGAGCCGACGCCTGTAAAGGTGCCGCCGGTGCCGACGCCGGAAATCACTACATCCACTTTGCCGGCGGTGTCGTTCCAGATTTCTTCCGCCGTGGTGCGCCGGTGAATTTCCGGATTTGCGGGATTTTCAAATTGCTGCGCCATCACAGAACCCGGATGCGCCGCCAGCAATTCCTCGGCGCGGGCAATGGCGCCGCGCATGCCCTTTGCCGCCGGGGTCAATTCCAGCCCAGCGCCTAATAATGCAAACATTTTGCGCCGTTCAATCGACATGCTTTCGGGCATGACCAGAATTAATTTATACCCCTTGGCGGCGCACACAAACGCCAGTGCGATACCGGTATTTCCGGATGTCGGTTCGATGATCACGGTGTCAGGATTCAGCTTGCCGCGGGCTTCCATGTCTTCGATCATGGCGACGCCAATGCGGTCCTTCACGCTGGCCAGCGGATTAAAAAATTCCAGCTTCAGCAGGATGTCCGCTTCCACGCCGGCCTCTTTTGCCAGGCGCTGAAGCCGCACCAGCGGCGTGTCGCCGATCGTCTGGGTAATGTCGTCATAGATACGGCCCCTGCCGGGAAGTTTTTTCTCGCTCATGGCTGTTTCATTTATCTCCCGATGTGAGTTCGCCGGACAGTCGTTTCACTATAGCAGTACTCCCGGCTGACCGCATCTGATGGATTAACGCGGCTTTCCAGATACCCGCCCGGTTGCCCTCATATATTGAAGTCAGCCAGTTTGCGCTGTTCCGGCGTCACGGCTGCTGCGTCCGCCCGCCTGCACAAATCTTCAATGGTGATGCTGTCAAACCGGCGCATCATTTCGGCTTGAATTTCATCCCATAACGGATTGATCACCGTTTGCCCAAGGGCGGAAACGGTATCGGTTTTTTCTGTCTCCGTCTCTTCCGTATCGCCGATCACCCGGATGATTTCGCCAACGCTGATGCGGCGCCGTTCGCGGGCCAGCGTATAGCCGCCGCGCGGCCCCCGCACGCCTTTCAGGATGTTGGAATGAACCAGTTGCTGCATCACCTGCTCCAGATAGCGCTGCGGTATGCCCTGACGCTGGGTGATTTCACGCGACTGAACAGGCTCTGGCCTTGCATTGTAAGCAATGTCCACCACTGCCTCCAGCGCATAACGCATTTTTCGTGTCAGCCGCAGCATCTCCGTGAAATCCCTATATTCCAGTCGAGCCGAAACCGCCTGCACCGCGTCCGGTTTCGGGCAATTCATTCACTTCGATCAGCCGCGCCTGGGCGGTTGCCGTGATCACCAGTTGGGCAATACGGTCCCCGCGGGCAATCGTGAAAGGCGCGCGGCCTGCATTCAGAAGGATAACACCAATTTCACCACGGTAATCGCTGTCAATGGTGCCGGGCGAATTCAGCACAGTTATGCCGTTTTTGAGTGCAAGTCCGGACCGTGGCCGCACCTGCGCCTCATATCCTGGCGGCACCGCCATGGCCAGGCCCGTGGGGATCAGGGCTCGTTCTCCGGGCGGCAGGATCAGCGGATCATCCGCCCGC
Source organism: Alphaproteobacteria bacterium (assembly GCA_009693835.1). Lineage (GTDB taxonomy): Bacteria > Pseudomonadota > Alphaproteobacteria > UBA11222 > UBA11222 > UBA11222. The sequence continues at coordinate 18,030 of SHWM01000037.1, read as the reverse complement.
ACCGCGGCCAGCAGATCAAGCCCGGCGGCGCCCGCGGTCGCATAGCGGGGCAGCGGCAGATCCGGATTATGCGGCAGGCGGAGAAAGGCAATCGTCAGCATCGGTCTGATTAGCCTACCGCAAAATGTTCGGCGATGCGCTGGGCAAGGCGGGCGGCCACATCCGTCTTGCTCATGGGTGGCCAGTTCTCTAGGCCTTCGCCCGTCAGCAGGTGGACCGTGTTGAAGTCCCCGCCCATAATCCCGGTTTCCGGCGACACGTCATTGGCGACAATCCAGTCACAGCCCTTGCGCGTGCGTTTTTCCCTGGCATGCGTGATCACGTCATTGGTTTCGGCCGCAAAGCCAATCACAAGGCGCGGCCTGCTGGCGTTGTTCTGGCTCAGGCTCAAAAGTATGTCCGGATTTTCTGTCAGCACCAGTTTGGGCGCGCCGCCATCATGGCGTTTCTTGATTTTCCGTCCAGACTGGCTCTCCACCCGCCAGTCCGCGACGGCGGCGGCACAGACAGCAATGTCAAAGCGGCCCGCGCCCTTGCAGGCTTCCAGCATTTCGCAAGCGGTTTCCACTTTGCGTATCGCGACGCCTGGCGGCGTTGCTTCATGCACCGGGCCGGACACAAGCACGGTCTCTGCCCCTAACATGGCCAGCGCGGCGGCAATGGCGTGGCCCTGCTTCCCTGACGAGCGGTTGGCGATATAACGGACCGGATCGATGGGTTCATGGGTTGGACCGGACGTGACCAGCGCGCGCAACCCGCTCAGAGGCCTGGCCGTTGGCGCCAGCGCCGCTGTAATGGCGGCTAGAATTTCCTCGGGTTCCGCCATCCGGCCCGGGCCGTATTCGCCGCAGGCCATGTCGCCCTCATTGGGGCCGATGACCATGACGCCATCCCCGCGCAGGGTGGCCAGATTGCGCCGCGTCGCGGCATGCTGCCACATGCGCACATTCATCGCAGGCGCAATCAATACGGGTTTGTCGGTGGCGAGCAGGGCGGTTGTGGCCAGATCATCGGCCAGCCCATGCGCCATTTTGGCCATCAGATCGGCGGTCGCGGGCGCCACCACGAGCAGATCAGCGTCGCGGGAAAGCTGGATATGGCCCATTTCAGCTTCGTCCGTCAGATCGAACAATTCCGTATAGACCTTGTCGCCTGACAGGCTGGCGGCCGACAGAGGCGTAACGAATTGCCGTCCGCCCGCTGTCAGGATACAGCGCACGCTGGCGGCCTGACCGCGCAATTTGCGGATCAGATCAAGGCTTTTATAGGCCGCTATGCCGCCGCCGATGATTAAAAGTACGCGTTTTCCGGTCAGCATTTACCTTATCCAGATACGAGGTCGGAGTTCAGCTTAATTTACTCTATCTATATGTAAATTAAAAGGGGCTTGTCTCCAAAACCGCCGGTTTCTAAGAAAAAGTGAACTTATAGCCAGCTTGTCACCAGCACTAAAATCGCAACGCCGGCGACCCACCAGCCTAGATTGGCAAGGCCGGGTTTGCGGGACGGAAGGGTATCTGTCTCATTTTCCTCGCTATAAAAGCGGCTGGCGGCGCGTTCGGCACGTTCAATCAGGTGCGGCAGATTGGGCAGCGCGCGGGCCAGTGCGGCGGCGCCCTCGGCCGCTTCCATGAACCGCGCCTCCGGCCCCAGATGCCGGGCCGCCCAGTCCGTAATCACCGGTTCCGACACTTCCCAGAAATCCACGTCAGGATTCAGGCCGCGGGCCACGCCCTCGACCACGACCATGGTCTTCTGCAGCAGCAGCAATTGCGGTTGCGTATGCATCGAAAAGGTTTCGGTCACCCGGAACAGTTGCCCGAGAAGCCGGCTCATGGAAATTTCCGACGCGCGCAGGCCGAAGATGGGTTCGCCCACCGAGCGCAGCGCCTGGGCAAACGCATCCACCGATTTGTTGCGCGTGACGAATCCGGCTTCGAAATGCAGTTCCGCCACCCGCCGGTAATCGCGGCGCAGCAGGCCATACAGAATTTCCGCCAGATATTTCCGGCTGCGCGGGTCCAGCCGCCCCATAATGCCGAAATCCACGGCAATAATGCCGCCGTCCGGGCCTACAAACAGATTACCCTGGTGCATGTCGGCATGAAAAAAGCCATCCCGCATGGCCTGTTTCAGGAACAGTGCAATAACCCGCGCGGCCAGCGCCTTGAGGTCGTGTCCGGCGGCCATCAAGGCGGCATTATCGCCAATTGAAACGCCATCCATCCATTCCAGCGTGAGCACGCGGCGCCCGGTCCGCCGCCAGTCGATGGCCGGCACACGGAATTCACCGGCTGCAATTTCCGCCGACATGTTTTCCGCCAGCTCGCTGGCGGCTGCCGCCTCATAGCGAAGATCCATTTCCATGGCGACGCTTTCTTTCAGTACACTGACCACTTCTGTCAGGCGCAGCCGGTGCAACCCCGGCTGGGTGCGCCCGATCAATTGCGCCGCCCACACGAAACTGTCCAGGTCGCGGGCGAAAGCCTGCTCGACGCCGGGGCGCAGAATTTTGACCGCAACCTGACGGTTTACGGGTTCTGCATTGACCGCCGTCCTGTCCAGCACCCAGGCCTTATGCACCTGGGCGATCGACGCGGCGGCGATGGCGGGCCCGAATTCGGTGAAATGATCCTTGATCAAACCGCCCAGTTCCTGAAGGATCGCGGCTTCGGCTTCCGCCTGTGAAAAGGGGGCCAGCCGGTCCTGCAGGCGCATCAAATCGCGCGCCAGCTGTTCGCCGATGACGTCGGGCCGCGTCGCCAGCATCTGCCCCAGCTTGATATAGCTTGGCCCAAGATATTGAAGCGCCTCCGCCAGCCTTTCGCCAGGACGCGCGCTGTCGGCGGAAGACGCGCGGGCTTCCCATGGCATGCGTACTCTGGCCAGCCATCGCGCGACGCGGATAGCGGGCGGCGGCGCGGGTAAATCGGTAAAAGGGAACAGCGCGTCGTGCCGCGCCAGCACGCGTGCGGCGCGGATCAGACGCAGGCTGTTTTCAAATGCGGCGATGAAATCGGCCATACAGGCCTATATCCGCCATGCGGAATGAATGGCGGCAATTCCCGCGGCCTGATTGCGGAAATTTACCTGTGAAAAGCCCGCGTCCCGTAGCATGCCGGCAAATTTATTCTGATCCGGAAATTGCCGGATGCTTTCCGCCAGATATTGATAGGCTTCGCGATTGCCTGTGATCAGGCCGCCGATCAGGGGCATCACGCGGAAGGAATAGAGATCATACAGGCTGTCCAGCAAAGGCGTGTCAACGGGTGAAAACTCAAGGCATAAAAAACGTCCGCCGGGTTTCAGCACGCGGCGGGCCTCTGACAGCGCCGCTTCTATCCGCGTTACGTTGCGGATACCAAAGGCAATGGTATAGGCGTCAAACACGCCGTCATGAAAAGGCAGATTTGCGGCGTCGCCCGCCAGCCAGCGCACATCCAGCCCGGGCGCCCGCCGGCGCCCTTCGCTCAGCATACTGACATTAATGTCGCAGACGGTAATATCGGCCTGTCCCTGCACCCGCTCCTGCACCCGCCGGGCAATATCCCCGGTGCCGCCCGCCACATCGATCAGCCGCAGGCCCGCGCGGGGGCGCAGCCAGTCCACCATCGCGGCCTTCCACAGCCGCTGCAGCCCCCCGGACAGTATGTCGTTCATCAGATCATAGCGGCTGGCGACGGCGTCGAACACCTCGCCCACAAGGCGCTTTTTATCGCCCTCCGGCACCGTTCTGAAGCCAAAATGGGTTGTGGATGTCATGGCTGGACCATACCCGATGTTAGACCTATATTGTACCCTTCAGTTTAACTGGCGTAAAAGACAACGAACGGGGAAACACCATGTCCAGCCAAATGAAGGCATCGCCGCAATCCAGTGCCATCGCGCAGTATGACGCCATCATTATTGGCGCGGGCGTGTCCGGACTCTACCAACTGTACTGCCTGCGCGAGGCCGGGTTTTCGGTGCGGGTATTCGAGGACGGCGGCGATCTGGGCGGCACCTGGTACTGGAACCGTTATCCGGGCGCGCGCTTTGATTCAGAAAGTCAGACCTACGCCTATTCGTTTTCCAAAGAGCTGGTTGCCGAATGGAACTGGAACGAGGCGTTTTCGCCCCAGCCGGACAATCTGCGCTATCTGGATTTCGTTGCCAAAAAATTCGATCTGCGTAAAGATATTCAATTCAATTCGCGTGTCAAATCGGCGATATTTGACGAGGCATCGTCGCGCTGGAATGTTGAGCTTGAGGACGGCACAAAAGCGCGCGCACGGTTTCTGATTTCCGCTATGGGCATCCTGTCCACGCCGCTGATGCCGAATTTCCCCGGGATGGACAGTTTCAGGGGTGAGTCGTTTCATACCTCCCGATGGCCGCAGGACCCGAACGGTTTTGGCGGCAGGGATGTCGGCTTTGCCGGAAAGCGCGTAGGTGTGATCGGCACCGGGGCCACCGCCATCCAGCTGATCCCGGAGGTGGCCAAAACGGCGGCGCATCTGACGGTGTTCCAGCGCACGCCCAACTATGCCGTGCCGCTGCGCAACTTCCGTATCGACGATAAAACCCAGGCCGAATTCAAGACCAACTATGACGCGATGTTCAAACGCTGCAACGAAACCTTCAGCGGGATGATCCATGAATTCGATCCGCGTTCGGCGCTTGAGGTCACACCCGCAGAACGCGAGGCGCTGTTTGAAAAGCTGTACAATACGCCGGGCTTTGCGCTCTGGCTGGGCAATTTCTCGGACATTATGAGCAATCCCGAGGCCAACCGGCTGATCAGCGAATTCGTCGCCAACAAAATTCGCCAGCGGGTAAAGGACCCGAAACTGGCGGAAAAACTGGTGCCCCGCGATCACGGTTTCGGGCTGCGGCGCGTTCCGATGGAGACGGGTTATTACGAGACCTTCAACCAGCCCAATGTGACGCTGGTGGATGTTCGCGAAAGCCCGATCCAGCGCATCACGCCCAATGGCATCCAGACAGGCGATCGCGAATACGAACTGGACATCATCATCTACGCCACCGGCTTTGACGCGGTGACAGGTGCGCTGACGGCGGTGGATATTCGCGGCGTGGGGGGGATGAGCCTGAAAGACAAATGGGCCGAAGGGCCAAAAACCTTTCTCGGCCTGCAAACATCGGGTTTTCCCAATTTCTTTATGCTGTTCGGCCCGCAGGTGGCGTTCAGCAATTACACGCGCGGCGCCGAACAGAACGCGGATTTTGTGACGGGCCTTGTCCGCCACATGGGCAATAGCCAGTTTTCCCGCGTAGAGGCCACCAAAAAATCCGAAGAGGACTGGAACGATCTGGTCAATCAGCTCGCCTATGAAACATTGCTGCCCAAGGCCAATTCCTGGTTCATGGGCGACAATGTGCCGGGCAAGAAAAGAAGCGTGGTGTTCTATTTCGGCGGCAGCCCGGCCTATCGTGCGAAATGCGAAGACGTGGTGGCCAAGGGCTATGAGGGATTTGAGCTGCAGTGATCGATGCAGCCTTTGGGGCATAGTTTTCGCATGGTTCTAGTGTGATTGTTTTAGGTCAACGCCGCCAGCGCTGCCGGTTAGTAGCCTTGGCGTAAAATTTCAAATGTACTGCAGGGGAAACACATGTCCGGCACTTCAAATGCAAGGCCAAATCCGTCAAACCAGCAATATGACGTCATCATCATTGGCGCGGGCGTTACCGGGCTGTACCAGCTATATCGTCTGCGTGAACTGGGTCTTTCCGTTCGGGTGATTGAGGCCGCAGGCGGCGTGGGCGGCACGTGGTTCTGGAACCGTTATCCCGGATGCCGGTTTGATTCCGAAAGCGAATCTTATGCCTATTCATTTTCCAGGGAACTTTTACAGGAATGGGACTGGACCGAGCATTATTCCCCGCAGCCGGAAACTCTTCGTTATCTGAATTTTGTCGCCGATAAATTTGACCTGCGCAAAGATATTCAGTTTAACACCCGGGTTATCAAAGCCAGTTTTGATGCGGCTGAAAACTGCTGGGGGGTTGAGGCAGACTCCGGTGCGCGCACCCGCGCCCGTTATCTGATCACGGCGCTGGGCCCGCTATCCGCGCCGATGATGCCGGAGATTCCGGGCATCAATGATTTCAGGGGGCCTTCGTTCCACACCTTCAACTGGCCGGCCGATCCCAAAGGATGGGGCGGCGCTGATGTCGGCTATGCAGGCAAGCGGGTCGGCATTATCGGCACCGGCGCCACTGGTGTGCAGGTCATCCAGGAGGTTGCCAAGACCGCCGGTCATCTGACGGTGTTTCAGCGCCGGCCCAACTGGTGCTCGCCGCTGGGCAATGGCCCGGTCAGCGCGGAAGAGCAGGCCAAAATCAAGGCCAGCTATCCGGAAATATTCAAAAAATGCAAAGAATCCTTCGCCAGTATGGTGCATGATTCCGATCCGCGCTCGGCGCTGGAAGTCTCCACCGAAGAACGCGAGGGCCTGTTCGAGAAATTGTATCCAGGGCCAGGCTTCAGCCTGTGGCTCGGCGCCTTTGCGGATATTTTTACCGACCAGAAGGCCAATGATCTGATCTCTGATTTTGTCGCCCGCAAAATCCGCCAGCGCGTCAAGGACCCCAAAATTGCCGGCAAGCTGATCCCGAAGGATCATGGCTTTGGCACACGTCGCGTGCCGCTGGAGACCAAATATTACGAGGTGTACAACCAGCCCAATGTGGAACTGGTTGGCATCAGGGAAAACCCCATTGAACGCATTACGTCAAAAGGCATCCAGACGCGTGACCGGGAATATGAGATGGACATGATCATCTACGCCACCGGGTTTGATGCGGTGACCGGCGCGATCACCCGCATCGATATCACCGGCGAGAATGGCGTGAAGCTGAAGGATAAATGGGCGAATGGCCCGCGTTCCTATCTGGGCCTGCAAAGCGCGGGTTTCCCGAACCTGTTCACGCTGGTCGGTCCGCAGGGCAATTCGGCGCTGTGCAATATACCGCGCTGCGCGGAACTGAATGTGGAATGGGTGACCGCCATGATCCGCCATATGCGCGACAATCAGCTGGCCCGCGCCCAGCCCAGCAAGGCGGCCGAGGATACCTGGGTCAATCATGTGGCCGAGGTGGCGGACACCACGCTGCTGGCCAAAACCGACAGCTGGTACACGGGTTCGAACGTGCCGGGCAAGAAACGCACGTTCCTGATCTGGGCGGGCGGCAACCCGGCTTACCGCGAAATACTGGCCGATGTCGCCGCCAAGGGCTATGAGGGATTTGAGTTACGCTGATTAAGGTTTGAAGCCGAAAGCATCCGGCTTCCTTACAGCCTCTCAAAATCATCGGGGCTGATTCTGGCTTGCCGCAATATGCCCCGGAGTGTGCCAAGCGCCACTTCACGATGTTTCGGCACGATGGCGGTGCGCAGGCCGCCTCCCGTGCGTTTGGCGAATTTTATGTGACTGCCAGTCTGTCCTGCCTCGGCCTATCCAGCCGCCAATAGCCCTCTCCGGATTTCCCGGAACGGCATGCTTTTAAGCGGCACGCTCCTTGACCTCTACCGGCAGAACTTTCGGCGCCCGGGTGGCCAATGGCGGACTGAAGTGAAGCACCAGCGCATCCGCGAGGTTTTTTAGCGCAGCCGATTCACTCGTTCCCTGGCTGACGACATCGACCTCCAGGCATTGGGCGATATACCATCTGCCCTCCCGCCAAACGCTCGCTGAGAATTTTTGTTTCTTCGCCATAGTGAACGCAGCCTTTAAACTTTATCAGAGCTCCGGCCCGTCCAGACTATAGCTCAGCGGTAAAGCTTGCGCTACAACAGCCCATGCCTGAACTGCCAGAAGTCGAAACCATCCGCCGGGGATTGGAGCCGCGCCTGACCGGGCGGCGGATCGTGCGGGTGGATCTCAACCGGCCGGATTTACGGTTTCCGTTTGGCGCGGGGTTTGTGGCGGGGCTGACCGGGCAGACCATTCTGGGCGTGGACCGGCGCGCGAAATATCTGCTGATCGCGCTGCAGAGCGGTGGCGTATTGCTGTCGCATCTGGGCATGACCGGGCGCTACAGTTTCGATCCCGAAAGCAAAACGCATGATCATGTGGTGTTGCACCTCGATGACGGCGCGCGGCTGGTCTATAGCGATCCGCGCCGTTTTGGCTTCATGGAATTGATTGCGCCGGGCCAGCTTGCGGCCAACCGTTTTCTGGCGGGGCTGGGCATAGAGCCGCTGGGCAATGAATTGAGCGGCGCGCATCTGGCGCACATGTTTGCCGGGCGCAAGACACCGCTCAAGGCAGCACTTCTGGATCAGCGCATCATTGCCGGGCTTGGCAATATTTATGTCTGCGAGGCGCTGTTTCGTGCAGGGCTGTCGCCGCGCCGTCTGGCGGGTACGGTGAAGGGCGCGCGCGCGGAAAAATTATCCCAGGCCATCGGCGCGGTGTTGCAGGACGCGATTGCGGCAGGCGGCTCCACCTTGCGTGATTACGCGGCGGCCGATGGCAAACTGGGCTACTTCCAGCATGGCTTTGACGTGTACGGCCGGACCGGAGAACCCTGTAAACGCTGCAAAAAAACCGTCACGCGCATTGTGCAGTCGGGCCGGTCCACATTCTTCTGCCCCGGCTGTCAGCGCTGAAATATTCATGCTATAGAAAGCAAAACCAACAGGAGCATCGCCATGGCATATGAAAATATCATCGTTGAAACGCATGGCCGGGTCGGCCTTATCCGGTTGAACCGCCCGCAGGCGCTGAATGCGCTGTGCAAGGCGCTGATGGATGAGCTGTGCGCCGCGATAGACGCCTTTGAGGCCGATAAAAATATCGGCTGCATGGTGATCACGGGGTCTGACCGGGCCTTCGCCGCTGGCGCCGACATCAAGGAAATGCAGCCCAAAACCTATATGGGCGTGTACATGGAAGATTTTATCACCGCCAACTGGGAACGCGCCTCGCGCGCCCGCAAACCGCTGATCGCGGCAGTGGCTGGCTTTGCGCTGGGCGGCGGCTGTGAACTGGCGATGATGTGCGATTTCATTCTGGCCGCCGACACCGCCAAATTCGGGCAGCCGGAAATCAATCTGGGTGTGATGCCGGGCGCGGGCGGCACCCAGCGCCTGACCCGCTTTGTCGGCAAATCCAAGGCCATGGAAATGTGCCTGACCGGGCGCATGATGGACGCGGTGGAGGCGGAACGTTCCGGCCTTGTCAGCCGCATCGTGCCCGCCGCCGATCTGGTGGCAGAGGCGCTGAAAGTCGCCGCCGGAATTGCGGACAAGTCCCTGCCCATCGCGATGATGACCAAGGAATCCGTCAACCGCGCCTATGAGGTGTCGCTCAGCGAAGGGGTACGGTTCGAGCGCCGCCTGTTCCATTCTCAGTTCGCCACCCAGGACCAGAGCGAAGGCATGGCCGCCTTTATCGAAAAACGTCCCGCCAAATTCCGCCACGAATAGCCGCAGCAAAGGGTGCTAGGCTTGATGATTTAAGATCTGATTTTTTACATGCCCCCACCCCGGCCCTCCCCACAAGGGGGAGGGAGAAGAAACCCAGTATGCTGAGGGAATCCCCTCCCCTTGATGGGGAGGGGTTTGGGGTGGGGTGAGGAAAATGCAGAGTTATGGTTCAAGGCAAACGCATACTGCGCTAATATCCCTCCGCCAGCAGCCGGTCGATGATGGATTCGCAGCGGCCGCGTTCCGAGGCATGAAACTGCGCCATGCGCACCACATAGGGATCGCCGCTGTAAAAAATTTCATAATGTTCCTGGCGGCTGCCAAATTCCGTGGCGACCGCATCCCAGGCCAGTTTTTGCAGTTGTACTTTCTTCCGGGCTTCCATATCCGGCCCGCGCAGGATGGTCTCCAGTGACGCACTGACTTCCGGCTGTTCGAAATCGCCTTCGGCCGGTGTCATGACAAAACCGCTTGAGCCGATGCGGCGGATCACATCGCACACTTTGGTGTTCACATAGGGGAAGAACTGGCGCATGGCCGCGCCGCCGGTGAAGCTCTGGAAGGGGCTGACGCCGGGCGACACTTCAAAACTTTGCGTAAAATCGCCGTGCGCGCCGTTCAGATCCTGCGTCCCGGCAATGCGGCGCAGGGTTTCATTGGCGGTGGCGGTGACAATGCCTTCGGCGATCTGCACATAACCGATCAGCTCACCCAGCATTTCCTGATAGCGCGGCATGTTCTGGCGCCCGCTGACGGTGGCCAGCTTGCACGCCAGCCCGGTCATGAAACGCAGCTTTTCGGTGCCGCGAATGGCTGCCTGCAGCAGCACATGGCCCGGAAAGGCAATGATCATCTGGTTATAGGCGCGCACGTCGCCAGCCACAAAAACCCGCTCCCACGGGATCAGCACATTATCGAAAATGGCAATGGCGTCGCCTTCATCGAACCGCCGCGACAGCGGCCGGTCAAACGCGCTGCGTCCGTGATCATAGGTTTCGCGGGCAATGAAACGCAGGCCCTCAATGCACACCGGCACGGCAAACGCCACCGAATAGGCCTCTTCACCCGCCTTGCGCGGCATGAACGGCCCCAGCAATATTTCATCGCTGACCGGCGCGAGGGTCGAGAGCATACGCGCCCCGTTAACGATGATCCCTTCGCTGGTTTCCTTGACGATGCGCACGGATAGCTGTGCATCCGGCCCCTTGGCCCGGTCGATCTGCGGATCGGCCAGCGTATGCGTCATGCACACATCATTGTCGCGGCAATATTCATAATAGGCTGCGGCGTTGTCGGCGAATTTCTTGTCTTTGGCGCCCAGCACGTGCGGCACCATGGCCATGTCGGTGACCCAGGCGTTCATGAAATCCGGCAGCCGCCCCATCAGGCCATAAGTGTACTGGGCGCGCAGCCGGTCGCCTGCCACCCGCTGTTCCATCAATTTCCGGTCCATGCCCGCCAGAAAGGAATTGCTGACAGGCAATCCGTCTTTTGGCGAGGCGAAGGTCAGCCGGCCGCTCAGTTCTGCGTCATGGTGCCGGTCATAATGCCGGCCCAGTTCGCCGATAACCCCCTTAAACCCATGATATTGCGTGACATCGCGCACCAGATCGCCATTCACATGGATGCGGCGGCCATCTTTAAGACCATCAATATATTGTGCTCCCGTACGCGCGCCCATCCTGTTTACTCCCTGATATGTTTTGGACGAGGGTAGAACAGATTGCGACAAGATAGAATCACTTTATCGCCCCCCCCACCCCCAACCCCTCCCCACGAGGGGGAGGGGCCTTACCTCCGCATTCTTACCTTCTCTTCTCCCTCCCCCTCGTGGGGAGGGCCGGGGGGGGGGGAAATGTGAAGCCCCATCAATCCATCTTGAAACGCCGCCGAAGGGCGAGCAGGAACAGGGCCAGCAACGTAAGTGTCGCCAGCGATTGCAGGGATGCGAGACTCTGAATGAATGGCTGGTCGTTTTCCGCCATGCAGTTGCCGGTACCCGGCGGGCTTTTGGCCCACACGTAAAAGGGCCGAAACATCTGTTCAAGGGTGAACGCCAATCGCGCGCCCGGCCCCGGATTACAGGTGATGAACGCCACGCCGAGGTATAGGTAATGTGCGGCATAGGCCAAAATCAGCAGCCAGATTAATGGCAGGTCCACGGCGCGCCCATAATCAGACAGACGTTTATAGGCTGTGGCGGCGAAACGTTCCAACCATGGCACCGTGCCCCGCTGGCGGCGGCATTCCATTTCCAGCGCGAAAAAATCCGCCTCCTCATTGCGCGCGCGGAGTTTTTCCATCTCCAGTTTCAGTGTGCGGTAGGAACGCTCCAGCGCTTCGGTTGCATCATCATTGACCCCTTTTGTTTTCAGGAATTTGGTCTGGTGAAACGACATGCCGGGATGAAAAGTAGAGCCGTGAAATTCCACAAGATCATGAAACACCGTGCCATTGAAGTTTGCATCGCTCACAAAAGAACGATTATTGAAAGAACATTCACCTGCGAATGTTGCTTTTGAAAAGTTGGTGCGCTGAAAGCCGCGCTTTGAATCTTTCTCCCCGCCTGTTGAAAAATCCGCATAGCCCTGAAAAGTAACGTCTGCGAAACTTGCGTAGTTGTAAAATATCGCACTCTTGAAGTCGACCAAGTCGCCAAATGTTGCCCTGTCGAAGCTGGCGATGTCGCTGAAAGTTACACTATCAAAGCTTGTATCGATACCGAAAGTCCCGCCCAAAAAATAAGCTGACCTATGGAAACTTGTACTAAAAAAGCTAGCCCCTTTTTCAAATATTACATTGAAAAAGAGTGAGCGTCCCTGGAAGGATACGTTTCTGAAGCTAGCTGGGTAGACAAATGTTGCGTTAGCAAAGCGGGCTAAGTCGCGGAATACGGCGCCGTCAAAACTGACACTCCCAGTAAAGGTGCTGCCTTCGAAACGGGCTCCGACACCGAAGGTCGCGCCGTCGAACCTGACACTCTCGTCGAATGTTGTGTTAGAGAAATTAACGTAAAGTATTTCGGCAAGGCCGCGAAAATTGAAATAAGAAGGAAATGCAACGCCCTGAAAGTTGGCACGGGTGTCATAATCTTTGAGCAGAAGGTCGCCTTGACGCATATCTAGAAGATCATCTTGATTCATATGCGGAAGGTTATTTTGACCCAGATCCAGAAAAACACTTTGTCCATATGTGCCCAGAATGTCATCCCACGATGGTTCTGCTGTTCGGAGGCGTGATTCTACTTCGTTGGTAAACTTTTGCTATTCCAACCCACCTTCTTCCCATCCGCTATCGCCGCGTCCCTTGGCGCTTTTGTTACCGGCGGCGTCCTTTAACGGGAGATGAAAGCGGCACCATTGCTTTCCATCGAAGTCAAAAAACTCCGTTTCTGCTGGGAACTGGCAGGGGAAGGGGTGGATGGATTGGCAGGCGCAGGTCATGGGCGATGATAGCGTGGATTTAGCCCCTCGCAACAAGACATTGCGCACATCCCGGCATTGGCATAATATGCCAATAGAGTTGTAACCGTCAGGAGACTGCCGATGCCTACCCGCAATGTTGTGCTGACCGATCATCAGGCCGAACTGGTCGAACGGCTGGTTGCCTCGGGGCGTTATCAGAACGCCAGTGAGGTGTTGCGCGAGGGTCTGCGGCTGATCGAGGCGCGTGACGCCGAGGACAAGGCGCGGCTGAAAGCGTTGCGCGACGCCGCGCGCGTCGGTATTGCGGACATCAAAGCGGGGCGTTTCATGGCGTTTGACACCCCATCTGCACGTGGCCGCCACCTTGATACTATCGCCGCCGCTGCCATTAAAGATAGTGCGCCCCGCCAATCGTGACGGGCGGGCAATCTTTGTGGTGGGTGCACCTGGCGGCTGCCGCCGAAGCTGATTTTCGCGATATTCTGCAATGGACGCTGCAGCAATTTGGTGAAACCCAGGCCCGTATCTATGCCTAAACCCTGTCCGCCGCCCTCACCAGCCTGTCGGAAGGACCGGCGGCGCACGGCGTAAGCGCGCGGGATGACATTACTAAAGGGCTTTTCACCCTGCATGTGGCGCGCAACGGGCGAAAGGGGCGGCACTTCATACTATTCCGGGCTGCCAGCGCAGGAGATCAGCAAATCATCGAAGTCCTGCGCATCCTGCATGACGCCATGGATTTGGCGCGTCATCTGCCGCCGGCGCAGGACCGGAATATTTGATCCCATCGCCCATTAACCACGACAAGGCCTTGCGAAATGTCAGCAAGACAGGCATATTTCTTAGCGGAAATTCATAACTCTAGAAACGTTACAGGGAGAAGCCTACATGGCGCAGACAAAGATCGACGCAAGCAACGGGCCGCTGACCGGCGTCAAGATACTGGATATGACCAGCGTCGTGCTGGGGCCTTACGCCACACAGCTTCTGGCCGACATGGGCGCGGAAACCATCAAGGTTGAAACCCCCGTGGGCGATCTGATGCGCACCGCCGGGCCCAGCCCGCATGGCGATATGGGGCCGATCTTCCTGACCCTGAACCGCAACAAAAAATCCATTGTGCTGGACCTGACCAAGGACAAGGCCAAGGAAGTCTTCCGCAAGATGATCGCTGACACCGACATCTTCATGACCAATGTGCGCCCCGATGGGCTGGCGCGGCTCGGCTTCACCTATGACGACATGATCAAGATCAAGCCGGATATCGTCTATGTGCATGCGGTGGGCTTCGGCGCGGGCGGCGCCTATGCCGGACGGCAGGCCTATGACGATCTGGTGCAGGGCGCATCCGGCATTGCCGATCTGCTGCCCAAGACCGACAAGATCGAACAGCCGCGCTTTCTGCCCTCGATCGTGGCCGACAAGGCGACCGGCCTGCACATGATGTACGCGACGCTGGCGGCGCTGTTCCATCATCAGCGCACCGGCGAAGGCCAGTTTGTCGAAGTGCCGATGCTGGAAGCGCTGGTAGGCTTTACCCTTGCCGAGCATTTCTACGGCCATGCCTATGATCCGCCCGTTGGACAGTGGGGTTATACCCGTATTCTGACGCCGAACCGCAAGCCGTTCAAAAGCAAGGATGGCTATATCGGTATCGTTCCGTACACAGACAAGCACTGGCCGCTGTTTTTCGAAATCTCGGGCAGGCCGGAACTGTGGGACAAATGGCGCGGCGCGAGCTTCGAGGATCGCACCAAAAACATCGACAGCCTGTACGCCCTGATCGGCGAAGTGACCCAAAGCAGGTCCACACAGGAATGGATGACCCTGCTGGATGAGCATGATATTCCCTGCATGCGGATCAACCGGCTGGAAGATTTGCAGCAGGACCCGCATCTGGTGGACGTGAAATTCTTCACCCGGCGCGAGCATCCGACCGAGGGCGGCTATTTCACCACGAAACATCCGGTGAATTTCACCAAGACGCCCGCCAAATTCCGTCACCACCCGGCGCGCAAGGGCGCGGACGCTTATGAAGTGCTGGCCAAATATGGTTATTCGTCCAGCGATATCGACGCGCTGGTTGAAGCCAAGGCGGTGGGCAAGCCGCCCAAAGACTAAACCGTCAAGTAGTGGCGGAATAGAACCTCATCCCCGAGCGCGGGGATGAGCCTGATTGTACACATCCAGCAGCCGCGCGGCGTCCACTTCGGTATAGCGTTGCGTGCTGGTCAGGCTGGCATGGCCCAGCAATTCCTGAATGGTGCGCAGATCGCCCCCCGCAGATAGCAGATGGGTGGCGAAGCTGTGCCGCAGCGCGTGCGGCGTCGCGCTGTCCGGCAGATCCAGTGCGCCCCGCAGGCGCTGCATCGCCAGTTGCACCATCCGCGGGCTCAGCCTTTTGCCACGCGCCCCGACAAACAACGGATCAGAGGGTACGAGCCTGTAGGGGCAGTGCTCCAGATAGGCCTGCACCGCCTGCGCCACCACCGGCAGCACCGGGGCCATGCGTTCCTTGCCGCCCTTACCCATAATCCGGACGGCGCCGCCCAGCGGCGCGGCGGCCCTGCTCAACCCCAAAGCCTCCGCTATGCGCAGTCCGCAGCCATACAGCAGGCTGAATACCGCCACATCGCGCAGGCCGATCCAAGGTTCCGCCGCCAGACCGCCCGCATCCGCCACTACGCGCAGCGCCTTTGCAGCACTCAGGGGCTTGGGCACGCCATGCGGTATTTTAGGGCCGCGCAGCGCTCCGATGGCCGTATTTTCCAGCACACCGGCCTTTTGCAGATAGCGGAAAAAATTACGCAGCGCCGATATGGCCCGCGCCAGTGACGCCGATGTCAGCCCGTCGCCACGCCGGTGCGCCAGATAGGCCCGAAAATCCGAGATTTGCAGGGCTTTCAATTCATCGATCCCGGCCGCCCCCCCCAGATGCGCCTGTAGAAAGGTAAAAAAATCCCGCACGTCACGGCCATAGGCCTCAACGGTGTGGACACTCAGGCGGCGGGCGTGGGACAGATGCGCCAGCCAGCCGGCGTAATGCGGGGCTGCATCCCCAGCCGCGGGGGCCGGGAGTGTTTGACTGTCCAGGACGCTCGAATCGGTCAAGACTTTCTCCCGAATAGATGTTATGCCCGTGATCCGGACTGGTATTAAGCGACAATGCTGCCTGCCTTTACGCGCATACAACGCCCCTGCCACCCTGTCCAGTCATCTCAGGTTCATTATCCGTCCTGGAATCTAATCGGGGAAGTGGGCCGGGCCCCGAAATTCATGTCCATGCACTTGACTTAACTCTGTCAAAGGCTATAGTCCCCGCCACTTTACAGGAAACGCAGGCGCGCGCCGCCGCGTTTGGCCGCAGGTTATTGAATTATCTCACATAGTTGGGATTTTTAGGGGCCTCGGGAATAACGAAATGGGTTGCGGGAATGTATGCGGTAATTAAAACCGGCGGGAAGCAGTACAAGGTCGCCTCTGGCGATCTGCTGCGCGTGGAGAAACTTGAGGGTGAAGCCGGACAGACCGTCGCCTTCGATCAGGTTCTGATGCTGGACGATGCCGGCAATGTGACGATTGGCGCGCCGCTGGTGGCGGGCGCCAGCGTAACGGCCGAGATCATTGCGCAGGCGCGGGATCCGAAAATTCTGGTGTTCAAGAAAAAGCGCCGTCATAAATATCGCCGCAAGAATGGCCATCGTCAGTTGCAGACGGTGCTACGCGTGACCGGTATCAAGGCGGCGTAAGCGGGAGATTGAGTAATGGCGCATAAAAAAGCAGGCGGTTCCTCCCGCAACGGACGCGATAGTGCGGGCCGCAGACTGGGTGTGAAGAAATTCGGCGGCGAGCATGTGATCTCCGGCAATATCATCTTGCGCCAGCGCGGCACGAAATGGCATCCGGGCGATAATGTCGGCATGGGACGGGATCATACAATCTTCGCCGTGACCGAAGGCCATGTATTGTTCTGCTCCGGCAAGGGCGGACGCCCGTGCGTGTCGGTCGTCCCGATGCAGGTTGCGGCTGAATAAACCGGATGCGCCGCCGCCGCCATCCAGTTGATGGCGATCTGAACAGGGAGATGGATCGCCATCTCCTTTTTTGTTTGTACAACAGTTTCCCAATCTGGCGTCATCATGAAATTTCTCGATCAGGCGAAAATCTATCTCAAGGCGGGTGACGGCGGCGCAGGCTGCGTGTCATTCCGGCGTGAGAAATTCATCGAGTTCGGCGGCCCGGATGGCGGCGACGGTGGCAATGGCGGGCACGTCTATGTCGAATGCGTGGAAGGGCTGAACACACTGATTGATTTTCGTTATCAGCAGCATTTCAAGGCGGGCATCGGCATCCATGGCATGGGGCGCAACCGCACGGGGGCCAATGGCGCGGATGTCATTCTGAAAGTTCCGGCGGGCACGCAAATCTGGGATGCCGAGGAAGAAACCCTGCTGGCGGATATGACCTTGCCCGGACAAAAAATTCGCCTGCTTAAGGGCGGCAATGGCGGCTGGGGCAATGCCCGCTTCAAGGGGCCCGTCAATCAGGCGCCCCGCCATGCCAATCCCGGCCTGGAGGGGGGCGAGGCCTGGGTCTGGCTTCGCCTGAAGCTGATTGCAGATGCCGGTCTGGTGGGCCTGCCCAATGCCGGAAAATCTACTTTTCTGGCGGCCGTCAGCCGCGCGCGGCCCAAGATCGCTGATTATCCGTTCACGACATTGCATCCGCAACTTGGGGTCGTGTATTGCGATGGCACGGAGTTTGTCATGGCCGATATTCCCGGCCTGATCGAGGGCGCGCATGAAGGTGCCGGGCTGGGCACACGGTTTCTGGGCCATGTCGAGCGCTGCCGCATCAATCTGCATCTGATTGACGGCACACAGGAGAAAATTGTCAAAGCCTATCGCACCATCCGGCATGAATTGCGGGAATACAGTCCCGGCCTGGCGGCCAAGCCGGAATTGTTGGTGCTCAATAAATGCGACGCGCTGACGGCGGAGCAGATACGCAGGAAGAAGGCGGCATTGGAAAGGGTCAGTGGCAGCCCTGTCAGGGCCATATCCGGCGTGACAGGTCAGGGCGTGCCCGAGGTGCTTCACGCCCTGCTCGCGGAAATCAAACGCGCCCGTGTACGTCCTGAGGAACAAAATGCCCTTGAGCCAGCCGTGTCAT
>SHWM01000036.1 GCA_009693835.1 Alphaproteobacteria bacterium | reverse complement strand
GTTGCGGGTTCGGCGCCAGCGGCGCGTATAGCGCGCACGCATTCATTTACCAGATCGGCATTGGTGACCCGCGAACCCATTGGCGCGTCTTCCAGCCCGGTGCGCACGCCGCCGCCGCGCGCCACGATGGCGGGGATGAGACGCGTGATGTTGCCGCCCATGCTGGCGGCCATCCAGGGTGCGCCGGGCGCTTCCATTTCCAGCAGGCGAAGATAAGTATCCAGCGCCCATTCCTCGGGCGGCAGGCCCATGGTCATGTTCTCGGCGAATCGGAAACTGTAAATCGGCATGGGTGCGTCTGGATGCGCGCGGTGCATGGCAGCGCCCAGCCGCACAAAGCCCGGCTCGAAACAGGCATATTCCGGATGAAACTGATACTGCGCCGCCAGTTGCATGCCGCGGCGGATTTCCGCATCACTGTTGGCGTACACCACGCCCTTGCCCTGCAACTGTTTGGTCCTGAAATCATAGGCGTTGATGTTGAGCGATCCCGGATCGACCACCGCCCATTCCAGCAACCCGCGCCGCCCCAGTTCATCCGCACTCTGATAACGGTCGGTCCAGCCGGGATAAAGCTGGATCGGCATGGTCGGATAGACGATGGCGTCGGTTTTCGAGCGGATGCCGTTCATAATGGCGGCGTAAATGTCCGGATCGTCATTCTGTTTTCCGGTCACCGGGTCCACCGCATGCAGATGCAGGATCGCCGCCCCAGCCTGAATACAGGCCACGCCGTCGGCAATGATCTCGTCCACCGTCACCGGCACATTGGGCTGCTTGTCGCGGCCCCAGGAACCGTTCATCGCCACCTCGATCCACACTTTGCGCGTCATGCCCCTGCCCCTTTATGTTTTTGGATTGTGACTGTAGTTTAGTCACAAACCGCCCTTCCAAGGAAGCCGCCCGCCAGCGGGCTGGGGGCAGCGCTACCTGCATGGAACTGATGGGAAGGCCACTAATTCACGCGCAAATGCCTGTGTCCCTTGCCTAAGTCCATCCCCTGTCTGGGGTTTAAGCTTTTGTTTCCTTCGCCGCAGATATTGTTTTAGTGTAGGCGGAATGAAATTTCCGGGAATCTGCGGGATCCGGCCCCAACTGTGGAGAGAAACACCATGCATGATCTGATTATCAAGGGCGGAACCATCGTTGACGGGACAGGGAGCCCGCAGTTCACCGGCGATATCGCCGTCAAGGACGGCACGATTGTTGAGGTTGGGAAACTGTCCGGAACAGCCCGCGAGACGATTAATGCAGATGGGCTGCTGGTGGCGCCGGGCTGGGTCGATATTCACACCCATTATGACGCCCAGTCGACCTGGGACCCGATGCTCACGCCATCCGGATGGAACGGCGTCACCACGGCCGTCATGGGTAATTGCGGCGTCGGCTTTGCCCCCGTGAAACCCGCCAACCGCGACTGGATGATTGAGCTGATGGAGTCGGTGGAGGATATTCCGGCGGCGACCATGAAAGCGGGCATCCAATGGCAGTGGGAAACCTTCCCGGAATATCTGGACGCGCTGGACCGTATCCCCAGGGCCGTCAATGTCGGTTCCTATCTTGGGCATTGTGCGCTGCGGACATACGTGATGGGCGCGCGGGGCGCCGAGGAGGTGGACCCCACGGATGATGAAACCGCGCAGATGGCCAAAATCATGCGCACCGCGATGGACGCGGGTGCCCTGGGCTTCTCGACCTCGCGCACCGGCATCCATCTGACCCCGCAGGGCAACGCAATCCCCGGCACCTACGCCAAGGAAGCCGAGCTGATGGCGATTGCCCGCGCCATAGGCGCCAGCGGCAAGGGGATCATCGAAGTCATTCCGTCCGGCGTCGCCAAGACCGACAGGATGCCGTTCGCAGACGAGATGCAACTGATGAAGCGCATGTCGATCAATTCCGGCCGGCCCCTGACGTTCCTGAGCAGCGCGTCGCGCAAGGTGTTTGCCATGGCGGAAGCCGCCAACAAGGAAGGCGCGCAGCTTTTGCCGCAAATTTCGGCGCGGCCCGTCGGCTTCCTGTTCAGTTTCGAAAGCGAGAATCCGTTTGCGCGTTTCCCAAGCTTTATTGAACTGAAGAAGCTCTCCCAGCCCGAACGTCTGGCGATGCTGCGCAATCCCGAGGTTAAGGCGCGCATTCTGGCGGACAGAGACCCGGCGCTTACCGCCTGGTCGATGCTGTTCGCCAATCCGTGGAAACTGACGTTCGCACTGGGTCAGGAACCCGATTACGAACCGGATCCCAGCCGCAGCGTCACCGCGATAGCAGAACGGACGGGACGCACCCCGACGGATGTCGCGTATGACATGATGCTGGAAAATAACGGCCAGGCGTTCCTAATGTATGCGGCGGCCGGTTATCAGGGCGGCAATCTTGACAGCATCCGCGAGAGCCTGCTGCATCCCATCTCGCTGCTGGGCGGCAGTGACGGCGGCGCGCATTGCGGAATGATCGTCGATGCGGGCGTGCCAACTTTCATGCTGACCCATTGGGCGCGCGACCGCAAACATGGCCGTCTGCCGCTGGAATGGGTTGTGCAAAAGCAAACCCGCGAAACAGCGCGCAGCAACGGCATCATGGACCGCGGCGAACTGGCCCCAGGACAGCGCGCTGACATCAATCTGATCGATATGAGCCGGTTGAAAATCCTCGCGCCCGAAATCGTCTGCGATCTGCCTGCGAATGGCCGGCGCCTGATGCAGCGCGCGGACGGTTACGAGGCCACATTGGTGTCCGGTATCGTCATTCAGCGGAATGGCGTGGAAACCGGCGCCCGCCCCGGCAGCGTCGTCCGCTCACGCTAACGGCCGATAAGCTGGCAGCTTACAGCCTGAACCGATCTGGTTCAGGCTGCAAGCAAACGTCCTCCCGGATTTCTGGTAATCTGAATTTACGCCCCGTGCGCGGCCAGCCATGCCGCGATCCGGTCGGCGGCCTCAACGCGCGCCGTGCCTGGAGTCGTGAGATAGTGGTCAGCCACAATGCTGACCAGCGTCTTGTCCTTGCTGGCCAGCGCCTCGAACAGCGCCTTTGCATCGCTTGGAAACACGCCAGTATCCGCCGTTGCGCTGATGACCAGGGAGGGCGCGGTAATGCGGTTCAGATGCGGCGCCCCGCCGCACTGGGATTCCTGCAGGCTCCACATCGACAGCCAGGTGCGCAGCGTGTTGCAGGTGCCGATGCCATAAGTGCCGTAATTTGCGGCCTTGGGTTCGCCCGCATAGCACAGGCCGATTTGACGGTCGGATGGATCAAGTGAGGCATCCATCATCCGCAGGTCGGCCCAGGTGCGTTGCAGGGTAAACAGCCGGTCGGAAACGCCCTGCGATTTGAGCCGCTCCAGTTCGCCGATCGCCCACTGCGTGATGCGGTGATTGCGCGCGATCTGGGCTGCCCGGTACTTTTTCACAAATTCAGGGCTGTAGGGCGGGCCATTCTGCGGATTATACATATCGAGTGAGGAATCGGCGGCGGAGGGATCATTTTCATCCACCACGGAGGGATCCATCCAGGCCGTCAGCACCTCTGGCCGCCCTAGATGCGCCGCCAGGGCGATATATAAATCAGCAGGCGGAAGATTAAGCACCGCGTCCGGCAGCCGCATGCCGTGCGAGGCGCGGATATTGGGCGACGTGGCCTGGGACTGGTAGGCGCCCATCAGCGATCCGCCGCCGGAATTGCCCAGGATCACGACGTTCTCAACGCCTGCCTCCTCGCGAAGCCAGCGCACGCCGGCGCCAATATCAACCAGCGCATGTTCCAGCAGAAAATAGGCCTCCGCGCCGCGAAACCGCGTGTTCCAGCCCAGAAAGCCATAGCCCCGCCCGGCCATATAGGGGCCCAGATAATGTTCGCTGAAGTCCACATTGTAATGGGTGGCGATAAGTGCGGTTCTAGGCCGTTTTCCGGCAGGCGAAAAATAATTCCCCTGGCAGGGATGATAGCCCACCGGGTTCTGCCGCCCGGTAGGTGAATCAAGCCCTACAAATTTGCTGTCAAAACCGGCCATTACCGCCATCAAATCTCAAGGGCCGCCATCTCTCCCGGAACCTCATCAAGCAACCGCACCGCCTCATCCCGGTTGACCGGCACGCCGGGCGTGTCCTCGCAAATTTCCAGCATGATGCCGTTTGGATCCATGAAATACATTGAGTGCACCCAGTCATGGTCAATTTCCATCTTGACCTCCATGCCCGCCTCTTTCAGTTTTGCGGCCACCTCTTGCTTGCGGGCTTTATCTCCGCGAAACGCCAAGTGGTTGACCCAGAAGGGAAGTCCCAGACCAGAGCTGATCTCGGTCTTGAAATTTTCCGGCTCGCCGACCCCATGCAGATCGAAGAAGGCGATGCAACTTCCGTCGCCGATGTCGAAGAAAATGTGCCTGAAATATCCATCACCCATTTTTTTGGATTCGGTATGGATCAGATCAAAGCCGAGCACCTGGGTATAAAAACGATGCGTTTCATTAATGTCACGGCATGCGAATGCGAGGTGATGAAAGCCTGGCTTGTACATTTTTTGTCTCCAGATTAGGGCGGCGTAGTCACGCGCTGCGGTCAGTTAAAGTCTGCCATTCTTTCTGTCCCAAAACAATAAGGGAAAAGGGTCTGACCTGCGGCGTCAGCCGCGCTTGACCCAGCCGCCATCGGCGTCCTGCTGCCAGTACGTCACTTCATAACCAGCCTCGCGCGCCTGACGATAGCGCCCTCTCGCTGCCTCGGTGGCAGCCGCATCATTGCCATCAAACAGATCGACGCAGCGCTCGAACTGCGCCATCCGGTCGCTGATGGCCCCATCCACAAGAAACAGCACGTTTGCCCTGTTTGGCGTCACGCCAGACGTATCGCCGCCCGCATCAGGGGCAGCCGCCAGCAGGATCGGCTGGTATTCTGCATTGGGCCCGGGCAGATTTCCGTGCGGCAGGAAACTGTCGTCGCGGAAGGTCCACAAATGCCCATCCAGCGCCTCTGCCCGCTCTTTCGATCCGGTCAGGATAAGGCTGCGCCAGCCGCGCTCCAGGCAACGCTCCAGCAGCACCGGCAGGACCGACTCCAGCGGCCGGCGTTGCAGGTGGTAAAACCAGACTTCGGTCAAAAGCGCCCCATCATTCCTCGTAATTATCCGCGATCAGACGATTGAGAATACGCACGCCAAATCCCGTGCCCCAGCTTGGCTTGGCGTCCCCTGTCCAGGCAACGCCGGCAATATCCAGATGCGCCCATGGCGTGTTGTTCTCGATAAAGCGTAACAGGAACTGCGCCGCTGTGATCGAACCCGCACCCGGTGAATTGGCGATATTCTGCATGTCGGCGAATTTGGATTTTATCTTGCTGTCATACTGGCTGCCCATCGGCATCCGCCATACCGTTTCCCCCACGGCCTTGCCTGCTGCATCCAGTTGCCCGCACAGCGCATCGTGATTGCTGAACAGCCCCGCATGCGCATCGCCGAGGGCGATAGTGATGGCGCCTGTCAATGTCGCCAGATCAATCACCGCGCTGGGTTTGTATTTACGCTGCACATAAGTCATCGCGTCGGCAAGGATGAGGCGTCCTTCGGCGTCGGTATTCAACACCTCGATGGTCTGGCCGGACATTGAGGTAATGATATCGCCGGGGCGTTGCGCATCAGGCCCCGGCATGTTTTCAACACAGGCCAGAACGCCGATCACATTGGCCCTGGCGCGCCGTCCCGCCAGCGCGGCCATGGTCCCGAACACTGCCGCGGCGCCGCCCATATCGCCTTTCATGTCGCCCATGCCCGCGCCGGGTTTCAGTGAAATTCCACCGGTGTCGAAGCACACGCCTTTGCCAACCAGCGCCAGCGGCGGTTTTTTTGATTTGGGCGCCCCCATCCATTTCAGAACCACCAGCTGGCTTTCCTTCGAGCTGCCCTGCCCGACCGCCAATATCGCCCCCATGCCAAGTTTCGCCATCTGGGCCTCATTCAGCACTTCGACCTTCAGACCAAGCTTGCCCAACGCTCTCGCGCGTTTGACGAATTCTGTTGGAAACAGGGCGTTGGCAGGTTCGTTGACCAAGTCACGCGCGGCATTCACGCCATTCAGAACAGGCTCCAGTGACGCATAGGCGGCCCTGGCCGGGGCGGTTTTGGCGCACATCACGGTCAATTTGCTCAGGCTGGGTTTGTCGCTGTCTTTCAGTTTGGTGCGGTATTTGTCAAAGCGATAGGACCGCGACCGGGCGCCCGCGGCTATATGGGCTGCAACCTGTTCGGCCTTCAGGGGGCATTTTGCAATCTCATCGATGGCTACGCTGACCTGCTTTTCGCCGCTCATGCCAAGCCTGTCAAAAATCATGGCGCCGGCTTTTTCGGTGTTCAGCGCATTCAACTCCCCGGGTTTTCCCATGCCTACAACCAATATGCGGGCGACCGCGATCCCTGAGGGAGAAAGCAGTTCCAGGGCCTGTTCCGACTTGCCTTCAAAACGCCCGGCCTTGATGGCGCGGGAGATGGCGCCGCCACATTTCCTGTCCGCCTCCTGGGCGGTCTTGCTGAGAACACCGCCCTGGGTGGCCGTGACGACCAAAGAGCCACTGCGTGGCAGGACAATGCTGGAAAAGCTGATATTCATATGGTTTCTACCCCTGTGGCCCGTATTCTGGTTTTTGCAGATTCACTCAGACGGATTCAAATAGCATATCTCTTCGCCGACAATATATCCAATCCCGGAAATTGCGCATAAGTGGGTGGGCCGAAGTGCTGGCCCTTCCGGAAAATCACCACCGCTTGCGCTGGCGGCCGCAATCGGCGATTCTATCCCGGCCCACCGCCATGCGATTCAATTGGAACCATATGCCCGCACTAAACCGCTATATCATCTCACAGGTTGCGGGCCCCTTCGGCTTCTTCGCATTCAGCCTGACAGGGGTCATCTGGCTTACCCAGTCGCTGCGCCTGCTGGACGTCATCATCACCCAGGGGCAAAACGGACTGACCTATGTAGTATTTGCGGGTCTCGTGATTCCATCGGTGCTGTCGCTGACTCTGCCGGTCGCCTTCTTTTGTGCGGTTCTGTATACCCTGAACCGGCTTGGCGGCGATCACGAACTGGTCGTTTTATCTGCGACAGGATTGAGCATCTGGAGTTTGGTGCGGCCTCTGCTCACACTGGCGCTTTGCGTGATGGCGGGCGTTTATCTGATCAATATGTGGCTGATGCCGGCCGCCAATACCAGGCTTAAGGATCAGGTCATGGAAATCCGGGCCGATCTGGCCGCCACGATGCTCAAGGAGGGAGCTTTTTCCAACCCGATCCGTGGGCTGACAGTCTATATCCGGGACCGTGACGCCAACGGCGACATGCGCGGCATTCTGGTTCATGACAGCCGTGACGTGAATAGCCCCATCACTTATCTGGCCGAGGGTGGCGCGCTGGTTAAAACAGATTCAGGGCCGCGCCTGATCATGCTGCGTGGCAATGTGCAACGCCTTACCGCCACAAACGGTGAAGCCGGGCGCAGTCTGACCCTGCTGTACTTTGACCGGTATGTGTATGATCTGTCGGATTTCATGCCTGGTCCGGGACAACGCTGGAAAGAACCGGAAGAACGCTATTTATCGGAATTGTTCTTTCCCGACGCGACGCTGGGGGACCAGACGCATAAAGCCCAATTCCGGGCAGAGGCGCACCGCCGCCTGTCTTCTCCAATCTACACACTGTGTTTTGCCGCAGTTGCGCTTTTGGTACTGATGTCCGGCCAGTTCAGCCGCCACACCCAATTCTGGAAGCCGGCGCTGGCGCTTGGGATTGCGATTGGCATCCGTCTGGCAGGCCTTGGGCTGGAAAATCTCGTGGAACAAAATCCTCTGGTCATACCCGCACTTTACCTTTGGCCATTTGGCGGTCTGTGCGCGGGCCTGTTTCTTCTAACTGACGAAGGACAGAAATGTCTGGCGTCCATGCACACAAGGCTTTCGGCCACCCCGCACGGGCAGGCGGGTTAGGGGATGCGGCTTTCATGGACCCTGTCGCGCTATTTCGGGCTGCAGCTGCTGGGCGGCGTAGGGGCCGTCACAACCTTGTTCATGGCGCTGATTTTTCTTGGAGACATCGTTGAGTTGATGCGAAGGAGCGCTGACAATTCAGAGATAAGTTTTAGTCTGCTTGTTATGATGGGAGCGCTTCAGCTGCCTGCCCTCGTAGAGCGCGCCCTCCCTTTCGCGGTTCTGTTTGGGGCCTTGTGGAGCTATATCCGCCTGGGGCGCAACCATGAGCTGGTCGTTATTCGCGCGTCGGGGGTGTCTGTCTGGCAGTTTTTGCTGCCTGGCCTCACCATTGCCCTGCTGGGCGGAATATTCGTCGTGACCACCTATAATCCAATTTCCGCCTCCCTGACTGAACGCTTTGAGCGGTTGGAGGCGGAATATTTGCGCGGCGGCGCGAGTCTTCTGGCTGTCTCGGAGGCCGGACTGTGGCTCCGTCAATCGGACGCCCGCGGCCAATCCGTCATTCATGCCCTGCGTTCTACCAATCAGGGACAGAATCTGGAGGACGTGATTTTCTTTCTCTATGAAGGAAGCGATAAATTTGTGGGCCGGATTGACGCCAGGCAGGCCATTCTTCGAGATGGCTACTGGGAAATATCCCAGGCGACCCGCACGGTACCCAATCAGGCCTCACAATTTCTGGAGTCTGACCGGCTGGCGACCACTCTTACCGTCGAGCGGATCCAGGACAGCTTTGCCTCGCCAGAAACGCTCTCTTTCTGGGATTTGCCTGATTTCATAAAAGTGCTTGAAGATGCCGGATTTTCCGCCGTCCGCCACCGGCTGCACTGGCAGTCGCTTCTGGCCATGCCCTTGCAACTGTGCGCCATGATACTGATTGCCGCAACCTTTGCCCTGCGCGCCTCGGCGCGCACGGGCATTATGATGACGGTATTGGGTACATTGGGCACTGGCTTTGCATTATACTTTCTTACGGATCTCGCGCTGGCTTTGGGCAGGTCCGGCAGTCTGCCGGTACTGCTTTCAGCCTGGACGCCCGCAGGGATCAGCATACTGCTAGGTGTCAGTCTGATGCTGCATCTCGAGGACGGCTAACGTGCGGCGCAGCCTAGGCAATGCCCTTCGCAGATTGCTCGCCTCTGTTGTGATTGCCCTCGCGGGAGTCATTCTGCCATGGATTGATGTCGTCCCTGCTGCGCGCGCACAGCAACCGTTACAGGATGAAGAGGCCATCCTGTTTCAGGCCGACGATCTGTCCTACGACCAGGCCCGCAACACGATCACCGCGCAGGGAAATGTGGAGGCGGCCCATGGCACACGCCTGCTGTTCGCCGATAAGATTACTTATAACCAGACGACCGGTATTGTGACGGCCACGGGAAATGTGGTTCTGACGGATCCAAGTGGCGATACGATGTTTGCCGAGCAGGCCCGGTTAAAAGACGATCTGCGCGAAGGCGTGGTGCGCGGCATCGGGATGCGCATGTCCGATAATTCAGCCATAGCAGCAGTAAGCGCGGTTCGCCGCGGCGGCAATGTCACCGAACTGGATCGCGCCGTCTATAGCCCCTGCAAACTTTGCGCGGAGAAAGGCAAGACCACACCGGCATGGCAGATCCGCGCAAAGACGGTTCGTCATGACAAGCAGACCAAACGCATCACCTATCATAACGCGTTTCTGGATGCATTCGGCGTGCCGGTAATGTATACGCCGTATTTTTCGCATGCCGACCCGTCGGTTAAGCGCGAGTCCGGCTTTTTGGCGCCAAATATCGGAAACTCGTCCGATCTGGGACGCAAGGTCGAAGTGCCCTATTACTGGAGCCTCTCTCCCTCGCGGAATCTGATCGTTTCGCCGCTTTACACCAGCCGTGAGGGGACGGTGATGAAGGCGATGTATGAAGAACGCACCATGCGCGGGCGTTTTGAACTGGAAGGAAGTTTTACGCGCACGGACGAGCGCGATCTCAACAGTAATAAAACCGGTAACACACAATCAAGGGGCCATATTTTCAGCCGCGGGCGCTATGCTCTCAGCCCCAATGACTTATTGGGTTTTGATATTCAGAGAACCACTGATGACACTTATTTATCGCGCTACAACCTGACGAATCTCGACACGCTGACCAGCCGCCTGTTTACAGAACACAAAGCCGGCCGGGACTTCGCCAGCGTGGATTTCCTGATGTTCCAAGGCCTCAAACAGGATGACCATCCAGGTCAGACGCCGATGATTTTGCCTTTAATGCAATATAGCGGCAAAACCAATCCCGACGCCGCGGGCGGGCGTCTTTCGTTTGACGCCAATGCTCTGGTGCTGCGGCGCCGCGACGGGCAGGACTCACAAAGGATTTCCATGACTGGAGGCTGGCAGCGCAATTATATATCCGGGCTGGGTGAAGTTTATACCCTCTTCACCGATCTGCGCGGCGACGCCTATTTCGTTAATGACATCTCCAACCACACGGACAGGAATAACCTGACGGGCCGGGTGCTGCCCCAGGCAGGCGCGGAATGGCGCCTGCCGCTGGCCAGCAGGGGCGGCAATTATAGTCAGGTGGTTGAGCCGATCGCGCAGTTGATCATCGGCCCTTATGGGGGCAACCCAGAAGATATACCCAACGAAGACAGCGGCAGTTTTGAGTTTGACAGCACAAATCTGTTCCAGCCCACGCGGTTTCCCGGACAGGACCGCTGGGAAGGGGGGCCGCGCGCCAATGTTGGAATGAAGTGGGGTGCCTATCTGGATAATGGCGGTTATGCGAATGCTCTGATCGGGCAAGTCTGGCGGGTGAAGGATAATTCCGCTTTCGCGCCCGAATCCGGGCTGGATGGCCAGAGATCGGATTATGTCGGCAGCCTTGCCGTCAGCCCGTCCCCCTGGTTTGAACTCCTGCACCGCTTTCGGCTTGACCGCGACGATATGAGCTACCAGCGCAGTGAGGTGGACCTGAATACAGGCCCGAGCCAGTTACGGCTGGGGATCGGGTATGTGCGTCTGGCGAAGGAATTGAGCGAGACCGGTCTGGAGGCCCGCGAAGAAGTGGCAGCCTCGGTGCGTGCGCAATTTAACGAAAACTGGTCCGCCACGGCGTTTACGCGGCGTGAACTGGGTCAAAACTCGTCAATAGGCAGCAATGCGGGGGTTTTCTATCAGAACGAATGCCTGCTTTTTGGGGTCATCTACGACCGCCGTTATACGAGAGACCGCGACATACAGCCCAGCAGTTCGATAAATTTCAAAATCAACCTGTTAAATCTCGGCTAGCGAAGCCTTATATTCAAAGTGGCGCAACTCGCCGTTTTTGGGTAGACCATGGGGCGTTATTCTCCGCGAACCGTGAAGAATCATAATGATCACATCAACCAGCAGAGGCTATCGGATGAAGGCTAGGGCCATATGGCATGTCGTGGCGATCGGAATTGGACTGGTCATGGCCTGGCCCGTAAATTCCGCCCTGGCGCAGGACACACAGGGCATAGCAGCCGTCGTCAATGACGAAGTTGTATCTGCCTATGATCTGGAACAGCGGGTGGCGCTGCTTGTTTCCTCCACCGGCGTTGACGCCGCAGGCGAGGCGGGCAAGCGGCTGCGCGAGCAGGTACTGCGCACTCTGATCGATGAAAAATTGCAGATCCAGGAAGCGACAAAGCTTGAAGTTGTGGCTGATCCGAAAGATGTGGATGAAACCCTGAACAGCATCGCCGAACAAAACAATATGAACGCCGGCCAGTTCCGCGAAACGCTCGCCAAAGGCGGTGTTGATATTGAAGCATTGATGATGCAGATACGGGCGGAAATTGCCTGGTCGGATCTGGTGCACAAAAAATTCATGGCGCGGATCGTGCCAGGAGATGAACAGATCGATGAAGTGCTGGCGCGGATGCAGGCGAATGCCGGGCGTCCCGAATATCTGCTGGCCGAGATGTTTTTGGGCGTTGAATCACCTGATGACGACGAAGAAGTTCATCGCGGCGCCTTGCGGCTGGTCGAGCAGTTAAAGCAGGGCGCCCCCTTCAACGCGGTGGCGCGCCAGTTCAGCCAGGCCGCCACCGCCGCCACTGGCGGCGATCTGGGCTGGGTGACAGAAGGCCAGCTCAGCACCGAACTGGATAAAGCCCTGACGACGATCACGCCAGGCCAGTTTTCAGAACCGCTGCGCGCGGGGGGCGGCTATTATATTCTGCTGCTGCGCGACAAGCGTTCCGCATCAGCGGGCGGCCTTTCGGGGATCGATGTTGAGATAAAGCAGGTAATGTTCCCTTTTATGGACGAACAACAAGGCGGCAAACTGGTTTTTGTTCCCAACCCTACGCCTGACGACCGGTCCGTGGCGGCGGCCATCGCCAGGGCGCAGAGCGCGTTGCCGCCCAACATAAATTGCGAGAATTTCACTGAAAATGTGAACAAAATCGGCAATGGCGTATTGGGCGATGGCAACAAAATGATGCTCGCGGATGTGCCGCATCTGTTTCGCGAAACGGCGGGCAAGATAGAGATTGGCGTATTAAGCCCGCCCGTGCTTTCCCCGCAGGGCGCGCATCGGCTGATCGTGTGCAAACGGGAAGAATATAAATCAAAACTTCCTGCCCGCGATGTCGTAGAGGCGCGGCTGAATCAGGAAGCGCTGGCGTTGCGGGCCAGACGCTATCTACGCGATTTGCGTCGCGACGCAGTGGTGGAGTTCCGCTGATCGCCCCGATTCCCCTCAAGGCCAGGAATCCCATTGGACTAACGATGGGCGATCCGGCCGGAATCGGCGGCGAGATTGCCCTGAAGGCGTGGACGGAACGCAAAAAATACAAACTGCCGCCATTTTTTATGATTGGCGATCCGCACTGGCTGGCCAGCATAGATCCGGCCATCCCAGTTAAGGAAATCTCGGCCCCCCGTGAATGTGCCACGCGGTTCAAACAGGCGCTGCCAGTATTGCCCGTGCGCCTGATAGCGCCAGTCGTGCCCGGCAAGCCGGATGTGCGTAATGCAGAGCCGGTTCTTGCGGCCATTCGCGTGGGTGTGCGGCTTGCCAATCTTGGGGTCATTAGTGCGCTGGTAACCAATCCCATTGAAAAGGCCGTGCTCTATGGCGCAGGTTTCAATCATCCCGGGCATACAGAATTCCTGGCGGAACTGACTGGCGCCGTTAAACCGCCTGTCATGCTGCTGGCCTGCCCGGCGTCCGGTAAAAACCCGGGCCTGCGCGTGGCGCTGGTGACGGTGCATGTGCCGCTGGCGCAGGCAGCCGCACATTTAAGCCGCACACAGATTATTGAAACGGCGCAGACAACGCACAGCGCCTTGCAGCGCGACTTCGGCATTCCCGCGCCACGGCTGGCCATCGCGGCGCTGAATCCGCATGCGGGCGAACAGGGTTCGCTGGGCCACGAGGAAATCGAGACGATTGCGCCTGCGGTTCAGGCATTGATGAACGCTGGCGTGAACGCCCAAGGCCCCTTTCCGGCGGACACTTTGTTTCATCCAGAAGCGCGCCGCCGTTTTGATTGTGTCATCTGCATGTATCATGATCAGGCCCTGATCCCGTTAAAGACCATTGATTTTGCGCGCGGGGTGAATGTGACCCTGGGGCTGAACATGATACGCACCTCGCCCGACCACGGCGTGGCGCTGGATATCGCGGGCAAGGGCCTGGCCAGTCCCGCCAGTCTGATTGCCGCATTGCATATGGCGCGAAGCATCGCCCGCTGCCGCTATGACGGCTGATCTTCTTCCGCCGCTTCGCGATGTGATCGCGCATTATGGGCTGCGCGCCCGCAAATCACTGGGCCAGAATTTTCTACTCGATCTGAACCTGACCGGGCGTATCGCGCGCGCCGCCGGTGCACTGGACAAAAGCCCCATTGTCGAAATAGGGCCCGGTCCGGGCGGGCTGACCCGTGCGCTTCTGAATAGTGGCGCGGCGCAGGTCGTGGCGATTGAGAAAGATGAACGCTGTCTGGAGGCGCTGGAGGATATTGCCCGGGCCTATCCCGGGCGGCTGCGCGTGATCGCCGGTGATGCGCTGGAATTTGATCTGGCCGGGATCGGCGCTCCCTTGGTCAAGCTGGTGGCCAACCTGCCCTATAATGTGGCGACGCCGCTGCTGATCAAATGGCTGACCCCTGCCCAATGGCCGCCCGTATGGGAGAGCCTCACCCTGATGTTCCAGAAAGAGGTCGCCGAACGCATCACCGCGCCTGTCGGCGGCAAGGCCTATGGCCGTCTGGCTGTGCTCACGCAGTGGCGCTGCGACGCGCACATGCTGTTCGATATTGACCCGCGCGCCTTTACCCCCGCGCCGAAAGTGACGTCGACAGTGGTGCAGATCACGCCCCGCAGCCCCCGAGCCGAGGCGGAATTGACCGATTTACAGGCGGTCGCCGCCGCCGCCTTTGGCCAGCGCCGCAAGATGCTGCGCCGCAGCCTGACCGTGCTGGGCCATGATACGGGCCGTTTACTGGAAACAGCCGGGCTGCCCCCTACCCAGCGGGCGGAAGCAATTGACATAGAGGGATTTTGCGCCCTGGCACGGGCCTATCATAATCTGCAACATATGCGCTAAACTGTCGATATTCGTTAAATTATAACCCGCTTTTGGAGAATCACATGACACCGGAACTTATTGAATTCAGAGTTTTCGGCGGCCTGAAACTGGTCGCTGATTCCTACGGAACACCCGGCAATCAACCCGTCATCTTCGCGCATGGCGGCGGCCAGACCCGGCACGCATGGGGCGGCACGGCCAACCTGCTGGCCGAACGGGGCTGGCACGCCATCTGTCTCGATCTGCGCGGCCATGGCGACAGCGACTGGTGCCCCGAAGCAAATTACGCGGTAGACGCTTATGCCGAGGATCTGCGGATCATTTCCCGCACCTTTTCCAAACGGCCCGTCGCCGTGGGGGCGTCGCTTGGCGGCAATTCCTCGCTGATTGCCGAAGGGGAGCACAAGGATCCGATTTTTTCGGCCATCGTGCTGGTGGACATCACGCCAAAGATTGCCGAGGAAGGCGTCAAGCATATTCAGGATTTCATGGGCGCGAATATGGAAAAGGGTTTCGCCAATATTGACGAAGCTGCGGAATCGGTCGCCAAATATCTGCCGCACCGCCCAAAGCCCAAGGACACCAGCGGTCTGGCCAAAAATCTGCGGCTGCGCGAAGACGGCCGCTATTACTGGCACTGGGACCCAAAATTCTTCAACGGGCCGAAGCGGGCGCGCGATCCCAACCGGCAGGCGCGCATGGAGGCGGCGGCCCGCAACCTGACCTGCCCGACCCTTCTGGTGCGCGGAAAATCCAGCGATCTGGTGACCGAAGAAGCCGCACGGGAATTTCTGGCCATGGTGCCGCACGCCGAATTCGTCGATGTCGGCGGCGCCGGGCACATGGTGGCGGGCGACAAGAACGACGCCTTCACCGAAGCGGTCGTACAGTTTCTGAATAAACTATAACCAGAAACAAAAACAGAAACAGAAACAGGGGAGCCTCAGATGCCATTGGACGAAAGTAAATATCAGCGCCTGAAATTCGACTGGCCGGCCGAGCGCGTGCTGCGCATCACGATTTCGCGGCCCGAGCGCCTGAATGCTCTGGACAAGATCGGGCACCGTGAAATTACCTATATCTGGCCGGAAATCGACAGTGATCCGCGCATCAATGCGGTAATCCTGACCGGTGAAGGCAAGGCGTTTTCCGCCGGCGGCGACTTCGAAATGATCGAGCAGATCGTCAATGACCACAGGGCCCTGCTGACCGTTTGGAAGGAAGCCCGCGATCTCGTTTACAACATTATCAATTGCAACAAGCCGATTATCTCGGCGATTACTGGACC
This sequence comes from Alphaproteobacteria bacterium, assembly GCA_009693835.1. Taxonomy (GTDB): domain Bacteria; phylum Pseudomonadota; class Alphaproteobacteria; order UBA11222; family UBA11222; genus UBA11222. Next base: position 6,459 of record SHWM01000036.1, on the reverse strand, counting down.
CGCGGTGGGCGCGGGGCTGGTGGCGGCGTTGCTGTCGGATATTTCCATCACCACCAAAAAAGCCAAGATCGTGGATGGCCACACCCGTCTGGGCGTGGCGGCGGGCGATCATGCCGCCATTGTCTGGCCATTGCTGTGCGGCATGGCCAAGGCCAAATATTATCTGCTGACCTGTGAATCGCTGGATGGCGAAGAGGCTGAACGCATCGGTCTCGTTTCCAAATGCGTGGATGAGGACGCATTGCAGGGCGAAGCGCTGCGCATTGCCGCGAACCTGGCCAAGGGGGCGCAGGGCGCCATCCGCTTCACCAAGATCGCGTTGAATAACTGGCTGCGCATGGCAGGGCCGTCGTTTGACGCCTCCACCGCCTATGAAATGCTGGGCTTTGCAGGGCCGGACGCACGCGAAGGCGTTGCCTCGTACCGTGAAAAGCGCCAGCCGGTATTCGATCCCGACTGCGCGATCTGATCTGAACCGGGCACAATGATTTTTTGTTGGCTCTCTGATCCCCTCGCTGTCCCTCCCCTTTGCAAAGGGAGGGGACGCAAGACGAGTAGACCCCTCTCCCTGAAAGGGGGAGGGACAGGGAGCGGGTCTCTAATCCGATTCCATTTAGAATCACTCCACTCTGAAAACAAGCTAAAGAGGAATACGAAATGCTGAAAGGTGTGAAAGTAATCGAGATGGCAACCTATGTCGCCGCGCCCTCGGCGGGCGGCATCATGCGCGACTGGGGCGCGGAAGTCATCAAGATCGAATCCCCGCGCGGCGATCCCTGGCGGGTTTTTCCAACGCCGGTGAAAGACGCCGCTTCGTTTGGCAATCCGCTGTTCGATCTCGACAATCGCGGCAAGCGCGCGATCAGCATTGACACATCGACACCCGAAGGCGTGGCGGTGCTGAAACGTCTGGTGCGCCACGCCGATGTGTTCATCACCAATACGCGTCCGGGCGCGCTGGAACGCGCGGGTCTGGATTATGAGGCGCTGAAGAAGGAAAACCCCCGGCTGATTTATTCCAGCGTATCCGGCTATGGCATGGTTGGCGAGGAACGCGACCGGCCCGGCTTTGACATGGCTGCATTCTGGGCGCGCGCCGGGGCCGCCCGCACCATGGCGCCAGAGGGCGTCAATCCGTTTGCCCTGCGCACGGCGGCGGGCGATCATGTGACCGGGCTGACGACGCTGGGCGGCATCATGGGCGCGCTCTATGAACGCGAAAGAACCGGCAAGGGACGGCTGGTGGAAACATCGCTGCTGCGCACCGGCATCTACATGATGAGTTCGGACTATGCGATGCAGTTGCGTTTTGGCAAGCTGGCCGCCACGCCGCCGCGTCAGAAGGCGATCGCACCGCTGACCAATTTCTTTCAGACCAGTGATGGCGAATGGTTCGTCTATCTGCCGCGCGGGACCAAGGCCGACTGGCCGGAGTTCGCCGCCGCCATCGGGCTTGGCCATCTTTCCGATGATGAGCGTTTTGTAACACCGCTGGCTCGGCGCAAGAACGCCACCGAAATTGTCGCTATTCTGGACGAGGTGTTCGCCAAAAAGACGCTGGCCGAATGGGGCCGCATTCTGGATGACGCCGATCTGGTGTGGGCGCCCGTGCAGACCAGCGCCCAGATTGTCGTGGACCCGCAGGCCCATGCCGCGGGCGCCTTTGTCAATGTCACCCGCAAAAACGGCGAGACCTATAAATCCGTAGCGACACCAGTGCGGTTTCACGATGGCGAGGACGCGCAGCCGCGCGGCGACACGCCGGCCTTTGGCGAGCATACGCTGGAAGTGCTGCGCGAACATGGCTATGGCGAGGACGAGATTGACGCGCTGATGACGAAAAATATTATCGCCACAGGCAGAAACAAGGCTGGATAGGAGGTCTGCCCAGCTCTGGAGACAGGGTTAACGATTATCAAACGAGTTGTAAAAAATATAATACACCCGCTTCAAATCTCTTGCTTTTTGTATCGGCTGTGTCAAACTGCAACCAATGAACATAGAGAATCAGCCGGAGGCGCGCCATGAGCAATAATCAAAACCTGACTTACGATCCAGTCTACGAAGCCGTGGCGCCCGATAATTTTCCTGCGATGCTGTCGCCGGACCGCTATGGCAGACGCTCCAATGCCTTTGATAAAATCATTTCGGCAACCCATGATCATTTCTGGGATCCGATGGACCCGAAATATGTCGATTTCAGCAAACCATTCGATGTCGAAAAAACGCTGATCATGCCGGAAGAAACCATTGTCGAATTCAAGTGCGGCGTCGCGGACAAGGTAGCGCCGAGAGACCGGGTGAAATTCGGTAATCTGATCAATCACCAGATGTTGTCGGGACTGCTGCACGGCGAGCAGGCGGCCACCAACCTTTCCGCCAGCCTGTGTCATATCCTGCTCGACCCCGGCGCACAGGAATATGCGGCCAATCAATGCCGGGAAGAGGCGCGCCACGTGGCCGGCTTTACCAAATATCTGATGTCGCGGTTTGGCTATATCCGGCCGGCCGGAGGTGAAGTGAACCGTCTGCTGACAGAACTGGTTCTGTCACCGATCGTGTGGAAAAAACTGGTCGGCATGCAACTGGTGCTTGAGGGCATGGCGATGGGTTCGTTTGCCAGTATTTACCGGAACACCCAGGATCCCGTGATGCGCACGATGATCCAGTTTGTGATGACCGATGAGGCCTTCCATCACAAATTCGGCAAGATCTGGGCCGACCGCACCATCCGCAAATTGCCGGAAGAAGACCGCATCCAGATTGAGGATTGGGCCTGGAGCACCTTCCAGAGCCTGCTGGTCAATCTGAACAGCCCGGAACTGAAAAAAGATATATATGAGCAATTCGGCCTTGATTGGCGCTGGGTGAATGAACAGTTCAACGCGGCTATGCAGGATTCGCTCAATCGCAACAGCCTGAGCAAGTCCAACAGTGTGTTCCGCACCTTTGTCAAAACCCTTCTCAAGGCCGGTATTATTACCGACCGTACGGCCCCGAATTATGCCAGATTTGTCGACATGAGCGGCCTGATGGCCGAGGGTGACGGCACGGTCGGCGATGCGATTGCCGATGAAGGGATTCGCCAGTTGCGCGAAATCAATAAGAACGATGGGCGTTTCGTGTCGGTCAACGCCGCCGAATAATTTTTCCCCGGCTGAATTTCCCACGGCGTCCCGTGTATCGGGACGCCGTTTTTATTTCCGGCATTCACAAGCGGCCGCTGGTCAGGCCGCGCTGTCCGCCGTCCGTACACTCTGAAGATCAGGATTGGAATTATGATCCTCGCGCACGGTTCTTGCGGCTATAAAATAATGCACCGCCGCCCACATATTGATTATGGCTGCAACGATCATCGCGTAGCGCAGGGACTCGGCGCCAAATTCAGGTTTCAGATAATCGCTCAACATTCCGACCAGCAATGGGCCAAAACCCATGCCAATCAGGTTCAGAATGAACAGCAGCACCGCAGCGGCGATGGCCCGCATCCGCATCTGCACCATACCCTGCACCACGGCGAATGTGGGTCCCAGATAAATCGGGCTCAGAAACACCGGAACGATATATAGCAGCATGGCTGCTTCCTTGGTTTGCGCCAGCAGCGAAAAAACAATAAGGGGGACCATGATGATCAGCGATACGCCCGGAATCCACACATAAAGACGCCGGTCCTTCTGACCAAACCGGTCGCAGATATAGCCGCCAGCAAATGTGCCCAGCCCGCCCACAATACCCGCGATCAGCGCCAGATAAGTCCCGATTTCAGCGCTGCCCATGTGATAGCTGCGGACCAGGAATGACGGTATCCAGTTGCCAATGCCGTAGCTGACAAAGGCATGCAGCCCGCCCGCCAGGGACACATGACGAAAGGAACGCCGAGACCAGAGAAAGCTCGCCACTTCCCGGAACGACGCCAGTTGCTGCTTCCCCCTGACGCCCTCGGATAGCCCGCGTGGCGGCTCAATGACCGTCTTGCGGACAATGAACGCCATCACAATACCGGGCAGGCCCACGACGACGAACGCCGTCCGCCAGTCAAAGAAATGCACCAGCCATCCGCCGGCCAGATAGCCGATCATCACGCCGATGGGGATACCCAGGGAATAGATGCTGAAGGCTGTCGCCCGGTGTTCCGGGGCAAAATAATCGGATATCAGCGAATGCGATGGCGGACTGGCGCCCGCCTCGCCGACCGCAACGCCAATCCGGCCGAGCATCAGCTGCCAGAAATTCATCGCCAGCCCGCATAGCGCCGTCATCACACTCCAGGACAAGAGGGAAAAGGATATGACATTGACACGAGAGTTTTTATCCGCATGCCGGGCAATCGGGATGCCGAACGTGGTGTAAAATACCGCGAAGGCAATACCGGACAGAAGTCCAAGCTGGCTGTCGGTCAATTTGAGATCCAGACGGATCGGCTCCATCAGGATCGTGAGTATCTGCCGGTCAATGAAATTGAAAACATAAACCATCACCAGAATGCCCAGGACATATTTCCTGTAGCCCTGGGTGAATTTCACATTTTGGGGCGTTTCAGCAATCGTCATCCTCGTGCTCCCATTTTCTGACGATCCGGATTTGCGTCCAAATCATGGCGCAGTGTCAATCCGGCAAAAAAGTAAAACACCACCGCCAGCAGACTGACGAAAGTCACGCCGGCCAGAGCATAGCGTAATGATTCAACGCCATAGACCGGCGCCAGCCAGTCACTGGCCATACCAATACTCAGCGGGCCAAGTCCGAGTCCGATCATGTTCAGAATGAACAGCATGACCGCCGCCGCAATGGCCCGCATCCGTACCTGCGCCAAACCCTGTATCGTCGCATAGGTCGGCCCGACATAAAAATATGACAGGAACGCGGGAACAATCAGCAACAGCAAGGTTGTATTGGCGTCCTGCACCAGATATGCCGCAAGGGAGAACGGCACCGAGACGCCAATGGAAAGACACGGACCCCATACATGCCAGCGGCGATCTTTCAACGCCAGCCGGTCACAGACGTAACCGCCCGCGAAGGTGCCCACACCCGCGAAGCCGCCAAATAAAACCGCAAGCATGGTGCCAATCTCGCCGCTGCCCATATTGTATGAGCGCGCAAGAAAAGCCGGCAACCAGCCGCCGACGCCATAGGCGATAATGGCATGCGTCGCTATCCCCAAAGTAATGCACCGGAAGGATCGCATTTTCCATAAATAGCGAGCGACCTCCAGCATGCCTGGCGGCGCCCTGTCAGGTTGCAAGTCTTCGGAATGGCCGCGGGGCGGTTCCACCAGTATAAAACGCACCAGCACCGCCAGCGCGACGCCCGGCAGCCCCACAATTAAAAAGGCTGTGCGCCAGTCATACCATTCAACCACCCAGCCGCCGATCAATAAACCGGCCATGCCGCCAACAGGAATACCGAGTGAGAAAATGGAAATGGCCGTGGCCCGGTTCTGCGGCGGGAAATAATCCGACAGCAGTGAATGCGCAGAGGGGCCGCATCCGGCCTCGCCGACGCTGACGCCAATGCGCGCCGCCAGCAAATGCCAGAAATTCTGCGCGAAGCCGCACAACGCGGTCATCAGGCTCCATGCCGCGAGGGACGCTGTAATGATCTTGACCCGTGAACTGCGATCGGCCAGCCGCGCGATGGGGATTCCGAAGGTTGAGAAAAATATCGCGAAGGCGACACCGGAAAGAAAGCCGATCTGCGTGTCTGTAAACTGCAGATCCAGCTTTATGGGCTGCAGCAATATGGCCAAAATTGAACGATCCGTGAAATTGAAAATATTGATGACCAGCAGGATGCCGAGCACATAATTTCGATAGGCCGGGGTAAACGAGACGCGCCCCTGCAGAGCTGGTGACGCAGGTGCGTTACTCATCTGGTCTTCCCCCCCGGCGCTTGCAAGTTTATTTGCGTAACCAGTCAATAACTATCATTTGCGGCACGTGCCGCTGCTTTATCCGCACGACCTACCGGTTTTTTCCTTCAGTATGATTTGGGAAGCTCCAGCACCTGCTCGCTGACAAAATTGAGAATCATCTCGCGGCTCACTGGTGCGATGCGCGAAATCATGATCTCCCGGAAATACCGCTCAACCTGAAATTCCTTGGCGTAGCCCATGCCACCAAGCGTCAGCACCGCCTGCTCGCAGGCACGGTATCCCGCCTCGGAGGCCAGATATTTGGCCGTATTGGCTTCCGCGCCGCAGGGCAAGCCCGCATCATAGAGGCTGGCGGCTTTCAGCATCATGAGATTGGCGGCCTCCAGATCCATCCAGCATTTGGCCAGAGGGTGCTGGATCGCCTGGTTCATGCCGATGGGGCGGTCAAACACCACCCGTTCCTTGGCGTATTGCACCGCCCGTTTCAGCGCCACGCGGCCCAGCCCAATGGCTTCGGCTGCGATCAGCACGCGTTCCGGATTCAACCCGTGCAGCAGATATTTGAACCCCTTGCCTTCCTCGCC
>SHWM01000001.1 GCA_009693835.1 Alphaproteobacteria bacterium | reverse complement strand
CATTGCCGTTTCTCACCCCACCCCAAACCCCTCCCCATCAAGGGGAGGGGATTCCTTCAGCATACTGGGCTTCTTCTCCCTCCCCCTTTGTGGGGAGGGCCGGGGTGGGGGCTATACAAGCGATTCTAACTGATCACAAGCTGCTCTAGAAGAACGCTCCGTATTCCGGTTTCATGCCGGGCCGGTTACATGACCATGCGTAGCTGATGATTCAACCGCCCGGTTGCTTTTCCGCGGCAAGGATGACCACAGAATAATCGAAAATAATCTGGCCATCGTTCTGCCGCGTGCCGGTGCCAAGCGAATCGTCTTTGACCGACTGCTCGATCATGTCCCGCACCAGCCCTGCCTCGCCCTCATTGGGAAAAGAAGCCTTCAGCAGCGTATTCATTTCAAAAGGCACTCGATAAAAATGCCGGGTCGGAGTAAGGCCAGCCTGCTGAAAAATCCGTTCCAGTTCACCAAGCCTGTGAAATCTGACCGTTGAGGGATCGCGCAACCGCTCCATCCGGTTAAAGGCGTCGGCCCTGGCCGGATCATCGGATGTGTATGCATCGCACACCACAATCACGCCGCTGGTCTTGCACACGCGCCGCATTTCCGAAAAGGCTTCTATTGGAGATGGAATGTGATGAAACGCGAAACGGCAGGTGACGGCGTCGAAACTATTATCCTCGAACGGCAGAGGATAGGCCACGCCTACCTGCCACTCCACATTTGGTAGAGCTTTTTCCTCCGCCAGTATTTTTGCGCGTTCGATCATGGCGGGCGTGGCGTCGATTCCCACGGCACGCACGCCTGACGCCGCGAACCCGCAAACCACCATTCCGGGCCCGCACGCAACATCCAGTATCCGGGCGCCGGGTTTCACGCCTGACGCTTTAATTAGCAAGCGGATCGCCTCCTCGTCCTGCATGGCCGGGGATTGCGAGAAAGTCACTGCCTGTTTCGTAAACTGGTCCCGTATGACGTCCAGATTGTCCGTCGCCATGCTGCGCCTACCGCGGCGCCATGCGGATCGCGCCATCCAGACGGATGCATTCACCGTTCAGCATTTCGTTTTCGCAGATGTGACGGGCAAGGCGGGCATATTCGTTAGGGGCCCCAAGCCGCGAAGGGAACGGCACCGACGCGCCAAGCGCTTTGCGGACATTTTCCGGCGCGCCCGCCAGCAGCGGCGTATCAAAAATGCCCGGCAGAATAGTAACACAGCGAATGCCTTCCTGCGCCAGATCGCGCGCGATTGGCAGGGTCATGCCAACAATGCCGCCCTTTGAGGCGGAATAGGCGGCCTGGCCAATCTGGCCATCCACGGCGGCGACAGACGCCGTGTTGATAATGCAACCGCGTTCGCCATCCGTAGTAACCGGATCGACGCGCATCATGCCGACGGCGGATTTGGTGATGCAACGGAAGGTGCCGATCAGGTTGAGCTGTATGATCATATCGAAGCGCGCCAGCGGATGCTCCTTGACCTCTCCGGATTTTTTATCACGAGAGGCCGTTTTAATCGCAAAACCGGAACCCGCGCAGTTGACCAGAATGCGTTCCTGCCCATTGGACGCACGGGCCTTGGCGAACGCCGCATCGACGCTGGCTTCGTCCATCACATTCGTGTTGCAGAACACGCCGCCAATGTCTTTTGCGACTTTTTCGCCCTTTTCAACATTCATGTCAAAAATAGCGACCTTGACGCCAAGCGCGGCCAGCTCGCGGACCGTGGCCTCACCCAGGCCCGAGGCGCCACCCGTGACGATCGCTGATATTTTATTGCTGAGTTCCATTGGACGCTCCCTACCCGTGTTGAAGTCTGTTGCCCCGTTTGTAGAACAAAGCGGCAGGAATTGGAACATTACTTGTCCAAAAACGCCTCATTGCCTATATTGAGGGCATGGAAAAGATCGATCCCGCCATCTATTTGCCGGCCACCATCGCCCGCAATCAGGAAACCGTTCAGGGGCGGTTCTGGCCGAAGTTCAGGCGCAGTCTGGCGGCCATCCCCTTCGCGCCGGATCTGCTGGCCGCCTATTATTGTGCCCTTGACCCCCAGACGCCGGCCCGGGCAAGAGCCGCGCTTCTCGGCGCGCTGGCTTATTTCGTGATGCCTGTGGATATGATACCGGATTTTATTGCCGGTTTTGGATTTACCGACGATCTAACCGTTTTGTTGACCGCCCTCACGGTGGTGCGGGGCAATATCACGCCCGCGCATGTGGAAAGGGCCGAGCTGTTGCTCAGCCGTTTACGGGATGGGGAAGTATAGAAGCGGGTTTTGCGTCGGTGCGCGCCGCCGCCACAGAGGCGCCAATGATCATTGCGGCCCCGGCTACCGCCCAGACCCCTGGCACATCGCCAAACATCAAATAGCCAGCCAGGGCTGCAAACAGCAGCCTGGTATATTCCAGCGGCGCAAGAACCGTTGCCTCGCCCACTGCATACCCCCTGATAAAGCAGCTTTGCGCCAGAACGCCCAGCAACGCCATGACACTCAGCATCAGCCACTCGAATATGGTTGGCGGGGTCCATACCCAGAGGCACGGTCCCGCAGTCATCAGCGCGGCGATGGCCGAAGAATAAAAAATCAGCGTCGCGGGGCTATCCTCTGCGGACAGCCGTTTGACGAAGATCACCACACCCGCGACAAGCGCCGCGCTCAGCAGGGCTACCAGGGTTGCAAACTGAAATCCGCCTTCCGGGGACGTCATCAGGATGACGCCCGCGAGCCCAGCGGAAACCGTCAGCAGACGGCGCATGTCGAATTTCTCATTCAGGAAAAACACGGCCAGAGGCGCAAGAAAGACCACCCGCGTAAAGCTTAGCGCGGCGGCGTCCGCCAGGGGCAGATGGATCATGGAATAAAAGCTGCACATAATGGCCGCCCCGCCGACCAGGCCCCGCCACAGATGCAACAGCGGCTGGCGCGTCCGCAACCCCCTGAATCCGGTGCGCAGCACCACCGGCAGAATAAAAATAAACCCGAACAGGGCGCGGAAAAAGGCGACCTGCATTGAATCGATCCGGCTGCCCAGTGATTTCGCCAATGCGCCCATCAGGCTGAACAAAAGCGCCGATAACAAAACCCATACCACGCTGCGCACCATCGCGGTGCGCCCTAACCAGAATTCGGTAAGCGGCATAAATAAGGCCGCCTGCACATTTTTTTCCATGAGCGTGGTCATATTCGCTGATCATCGTGGCGTTTGGGAAATGCCCGCAAACCCTAACAGTGACGCATTGCCATCCAGTTAACAAATCGCAAACAATAGGGTTCGTCTGTGACCCCGATCACTGGTGATAACCCCGAATAAACCTAGCTTGAATACGTGGCGTTAAGAGTCTTCGGGCCACACTGGCATGGAAATTCGAAAAGGGGTTTGCGAATGGCGACACCGGTTGATCTCGCGGAAACACGCAACAAATCACTGATCGCGCGGCGTGTGCCCAGAGCGTCAAATGAAAATGTTATCGTTTTCATGCTGCCCTATGATCTGCCCGTCAGTCTTTCACCAAACGATATAGCGATTTTGCGCCAAGTGTTTGAACAGCAAAAATCGCATGGCCTGTGGTGTGGATTTACCCTTCTGGGAGAACATCGCGACGCCGTTACCGGCGAACCCTTGCGGGCGTCGCGCGTCGTTCTATTCACGTTTGGAACCAGTCAGCCCTATTTCAATCTGCTCCGCTGGCTGGACGGCTCCTATGTCCTGACTGACCGCGCCGGGCATGTGCTGCGCCAGACCCACGATCTGCGGCTGCTGCTGTCGGTCTTGGAATTAAATTTACCGACCATGCATTAGATCCAACTGGATCTGCTCACCAAACCAGTTCAGTTTCCGGTGCATCTCGGCCGCCGCCCCCACCACCATCATGGTGGGGGGCTGCAGGTTCGCCTCCAGCGCCCGGACGGCGCAATTTTGCAGGTCGGTCAGGATCACCTGCTGTTGCGGGGTTGTCGCCTGAGAGACCAGTGCGACGGCCTCATCGCCTGGGCGGCCAGCCGCGATTAAATGACTGCAGATGGCGCTCAATTGCCGAAGCGCCATATAGATCACAATCACCGGCGCGGCTTTCGCGATCGCTGGCCAGTCCAGCCCCGGCGGCACGCCGCCTTCTGAATCATGGCCCGTCAGGAAAATCACCGCTGAATTAATGCTGCGGTGTGTCACGGGTATGCCGGCATAGGCCAGGCCGCCAATACCGGCAGAAATTCCTGGTACGATTCGAAACACGATCCCGTGCTGCGCCAGACTCAGCGCCTCCTCGCCGCCCCGGCCGAACACAAACGGATCGCCCCCCTTCAGGCGCAGGACGCGCTTGCCGGACCTTGCGAGCGCCACCAGCCTGTCGGAAATATCCGGCTGGCTGATGGACGGCCGGCCGCCGCGTTTGCCTGCGTAAATCAGATCAGCGTCCGGACGCGCCAGCTTAAGGATTTCGACATTGACCAGCGCATCATACACGATAGCGTCCGCGTGACGCAGGGCATGATGCGCCAGAAGGGTCAGCAGGCCAGGATCCCCAGGCCCCGCGCCCACCAGCCACACCGTGCCCGGAATAAATTCCGGCAGGGCAAATTCACCAGACTCATCCATGCATCTCTGTTCCCGACTGGCTGGTTTCGATGATACGGGCGATGAAACCGTCAATAACAGAGGGATGATTGTTCAGACAGGGGCATTTCAGGAAATGCTTTTCTGGATAGCGGATGGCGGCGGCATCCACCTCGTCATAGATGCGTTTAACCAGTTTTCCGGTGAATAGAAAATACGGCAGCACGGCCACGTATTCTTGCGCCGTCCCGGTTAACTTTTCCAATGCCTGCGCAAAAGACGGTTTCGCCAGACCGGCATAGGCGATTGAAACGCTGGATAAATTCAATTCCGCCTGAATGAGTTGCGCGATGGATTGCATGCTGACAAGCACCTCGGGGTCCGTTGCCCCCCGCCCTACGATCACGAGTGCAGTATTTTCCCGCACCGCACGGGGGGAGGCCTCCTTGAGGGTCTGCCGCACCCGTGCGCAGGCTGCTCCCACAACATCCGGGTGGATGTCAAACGCCCGTCCGTAGCGGAGCCGAATCCCTGGAAATTGACCGGCAAACGTCTGCAGAATGCCGGGAACGTCATGCCGGGCGTGCCCGCCGCTAAACAAAGTCCCCGGAATGGCCAGAATTTGCCTGCATCCGGCCAGCCGCAGCTTTTCAAGCCCCTCGCTGATGTCCGGAGCGGCAAATTCCAGAAATCCGCTTTCCATCCTGAATTGCGGCAGCCGCGCCACCAGCTCCCCCACCAGGTTCGTAAACTCGCGCACTGCTTCGGGTTCCCGGCTGCCATGACCGCATATCAGCACGCCAGTATCCCTGACTTCTGTCATTTAACTCGCCCACGCAGGATAATAGATATAAATCAGAGAGTATCCCATATTAAGGGAACACTATGTTCGGCAAGCATATCACACTCTTCCGTCTGTTTGGCTTTGAGGTGAAACTCGACGCCAGTTGGGTTCTGCTCGCCACGCTTGTCACCTGGTCCCTGTCCACCAGCTATTTTCCCGCCGTCATACCCGGCCTGGCTCCCGAGACATACTGGAGCATCGGGGCGCTGGGGGCGCTGGGACTGTTTGGCTCGATCATCTTCCATGAGATGTGTCATTCCCTGGTGGCGCGGCTGCATGGTTTGCCGATTAATGGCATTACGCTTTTCATTTTTGGCGGCGTGGCCGAGATGGAGGGTGAACCTCAAAATCCCAAGGTCGAGTTTCTGATGGCGATTGCGGGACCCATCTCCAGTTACGCGCTGGCGCTGGCGTTTCTGACCATCGCGTCCGTTACCGGGCCGGGCGGCGATCTGACGCCTTTCGGGGCGCTGCTGGGTTATCTCGCCATGATCAACGCCATGCTGGCAACCTTCAACCTGATCCCCGCTTTCCCGTTGGATGGCGGCCGGGTGCTGCGCGCCGCCCTGTGGCGCTGGAAGGGTAATATGCGCTGGGCGACGAAGCATGCCTCAAGGATTGGATCGGCCTTTGGCTTTGGCTTTATGGCGCTGGGGCTGCTGAACGTATAGCGCGGCGATCTGGTTGGTGGTGTCTGGATTGCCGTGATCGGACTGTTCCTGAACCGCGCCGCGGGTTCGTCCTATACCCAGCTGCGCACCCGGCAGACCCTTGAGGGCCAGCCCGTGCACCGCTTCATGACACGTGATCCGGTTATCGTGCCGCCACATCTGAGTCTTCGCGAACTGGTGGAAAATTATATCTATGTCTATGGTCATGATATGTATCCCGTCGTTGACGGAAATCGCGTGCTGGGCAGTGTGGGTTTGAGCCAGATCAAACATGTGCCACAGTCTCAATGGCAAGATAGGCCGGTTCGCGAAATCATGCTGCCCTGTTCCACGGGGAATATGATTGACGCGAATGCCGACGCCGTGGCCGCAATAGCCATGATGCAACGTTCCGGCAACAGCCGCCTGATCGTCCTTACGGAGGACCGCCTGACCGGCGTCGTGGCGTTAAAGGATATTTTGCGGCTGCTGGCGCTTAAAATGGATCTGGAAACGCCGGAGTACGCAGATGAAGATAAAACATAAAAAGACATGGGTTGTTGTGGCCGATGGCGCGCGTGCGCGCATCTTTCTGATTGAAGGGCCGGGCACGGGGCTGGTTCCCGCCATGGATCATGACCTGATCGGCAACAGGCTGCCCAGTCATGAAATGGGCAGCGACCGGTCTGGCGTCAGTTTCAGCAGCGCGGGGCCCGGCCGCCGCGCCGTAGCGCCGCACACTGACCCGCATGTGCATGCCGAGCATGAATTCATCCGTCAGGTGGCGACGGAGGTCAGGCAGGGGCTGAATACACATGCGTTTGAGCAGCTGGTGATTGTGGCGCCGCCGAAAGCCCTGGGGGAGCTTCGCACCGAACTCGACCCACAGGCGGCCAAGCTGATAAAGGCCGAACTGAACAAGGATCTCACCCACCTGACGCCGCATCAGCTCGCGGAACATCTTGAGGATATTCTCAAGGTCTAAAATGCGCCGAGACAGCATGAAGCGATCAAGTTTCAGGCCGGTGGGTTTGCGTCAAAATAAACCGCTCTAATGCACCATCATGACAGCCAGTTGCGTGTTGTAGATGACATAACGCGTCGCGCCGCCCAGGATAAGTTCGCGTATGCGGCTGTGGCCGTAGGCCCCCATCACCAGCAAATCCGCCCCGAGATCGGCCGCCGTGGACAGAATGACCTGACCGACCGGCGCGCGCCCGAGCGGTACCTGCTTGGCCCGGACCGAAATGCCGTGGCAGCTAAGATAGGACTGCAGCGCATCCATGGCAAATGTGTCCATTTCACGATTCTGGGCCGTGACAACGGTGACCTCCGCCGCCTCTTCGAGCAGGGGTAATGCTCCGGATAATGCCCGCGCCGCCTCGGGACCGCTATCCCAGGCGACCATCACTTTTTTTCCAATTTGCAGGTTGCTGGTGGCCGGAATCAGCAGGCACGGGCGCTGCGCCTCCATCAGGGTCGGTTCAATTTCATAGGCAAAATCCGAGACGGGAAATATCGTCATGTCGGCCAGCCGCGCCGCCACGGCAGTGCGTTCCGACGGATCCCCCATGGTTTCGATAAAAGTCGCGGTCGGTTTGCTTTTACCCGGCTGAACTACCGATTCCTGTACATCCGCTTCCTTAAGAGCACTCAAAAAGGCCTCCTTGGCGCGGCCGCACTGGCGCCTGTTGGCCTCGGTGACCGCATTCACCAGTTCCGTGGCGATCTGGCCGGTCAGCGCCTCGCCGGCGATGGGCAGCGCATCGGTCGGGTTACGGTTCACAAACAGACATTCCACATGGGTCATATAGCGTTTTGCGGTATTCAGCCCGACACGAAGCACGCGCTGGTCCGAATCAGCTCCGGTCAGGGGAACCAAAATTTTTCCAAGGTTCATGTGCTTTCTCCTTAGGGTGAACCGCTAGCGGAACGGATAATATTCCTTATTGGCGACGATAATTTGATGTAAATCAAGACGCCACAAAATGAATGCCCCGCCAGCAGGCCTTGCCCCAGCCTGTCCCCTGTGGCTACAATCAGGGCAACGGATAGACTGGCCCTAAAAAAGGTCCCCATTCATTGTGAAACCGCACTCAAGGGAGAAAATCAGATGTCAGGAACAACAACAGAAAAGGGCGCGCTTGCAGGTGTGCGGGTGCTGGATTTTTCGGCCTATATTGCAGGACCTTACGCGACCCGCCTGATGGCGGACCTGGGCGCAGAAATTATCAAGCTGGAAGCCCCAGGGGGAGATTATATGCGTACCGGCGTTCCGCGCCGCAAGGGCAAGAGCACCAATTTTGCGCATGTAAATGCGGGCAAAAAAAGCATTTCACTGGATCTGGGCAAGCCTGAAGCCATTGATCTCGTGTACCGCCTGCTCGACAAATGCGACGTGGTGCTGGAAAACAACCGCCCCGGCGTGATGAAAAAATACGGGCTGGATTATGATTCCATGCGCGCCCGCAAGCCGGGCATAATCTATTGCTCGGTGTCCGGATTTGGCCAGTCCGGGCCTGCCTCGGAATTGTCGGCCTATGCGCCGATCATCCACGCGGCAGCCGGATGGGAGCTGTCCAAAATGTCGTTTGAGCCGATGCTGAAAAAGCCGCAGCGCGGCAATGACGCCACGGCCGATTTTATGAGCGCCACGCATGCCATGGCCGCCATCACCGCCGCCCTGTTCCGCCGCGAGCGCACGGGCGAGGGCGAGCGCATCGACATTTCCATGCTCGATGTCATGCACAATGTGCTGTCCTATGAATATCATGAATCGCAGTTTCCCTCGAAATATGGCCGCCCGGTAATCATCCCCCTGAAGGCGAAAGAGGGATTTTTCATCGTCATGCCCATGACCAATAAAAATTACGCCGATCTGCTGAGCGCACTTGGCAAACCGGAATGGAAGGAAAAATATCCGCTCAACACCAAGGAGCATTTTATTGCGTGGGAAGGGCTGATGACGGCGATTGAAGAATGGGCGCAGGATTATACGGCCGCCGAGGTGGAACGGATCATCAGTGCGGGTGGCTGTCCGGTGACGCGTTTCCTGACCATGGAGGAATCGATGAACCTGCCGCAGGTTGCGGCGCGCGGATCGCAGGTCACCCCGGACGATGGCGCGGGCACCTTCAAGATGCCCAATACGCCGCTTCGCACCCACTATGGCGACAGCCGGGCGCGGCCGCTGATTTCCGAATATGGCCAACATAATCAGGAAATCTTTGGCGAGTTGATTGGATTGTCCGATGCGGAAATCCAGCGCCTGCGCGACGCCAAGGTCATTCAGGGAAAATAATTTCCGCAGGCGGCCGCCCGAATGAACCGGACTGGATATGCCCCCTGAATGACGCAATCTGGCTGGATGGAAGTCTAGATCATGATGATATTAAGTTTGCAAATGCCAGAACTTCAGCCTGTCACCCCGCTTGTGTTCCGGGGTCCAGGGCCACAAGGGTAAGCCTGCGTATTGTACCCTGGACCCCGCAACAAGTGTCCCCGGGACTGGCCTTTGGCCAGCCCGGGGACAGGCTCAGGTGACACAGTGATCGGGGTGATTCAATATAAAATCATACCGCTCTAGACACCAAAATCTCGCTGGCGGCGGCGGAACTCTGCCGCCTGCATAAATTCGCCACTGCCGATGCGATTGTCTACGCCACGGCCCTGGAACACGGCGCCGAGCTGCTGACCTGCGACGCGCATTTTGACGGGCCGCCGGGGGTTACGTTTGTGGCGAAGGCGGGGGTTGAGGGACATTCAACATTAAGCTTACAGCCCGATAAACGGTGCATATCCCTATAATAATTTTTTATTTTAAAAACCACTTTCGCTGATCGCACCCACAGACAAATTTAACCGAAATATGATGCTGTGCAAGAATGTCACGATAGTTCAGCCAATCTGAATCGGTCGCATTTGCGACTGGGATACGTTCCTTACAACTTAAAGCCGTGAATTTACGGTCATCCCTATCAAAACTCCGAAGGTCTATGTGACTTGGAAAGTGCTCGTATTCGCCGTTAGCGTTCATTGGCAAGTCGACCCGTTCTATGCGCTCAGGAGCACTGTTTAATACTTCCTGATAGAAGCGGTCACCCATCCCCGGCTGACCACGAGGGTTGAGATATCTATGATACTCCGCCTGAATGGCACCGCCATCGTCAAGGACGATCTTGCCGTTGCTTAGCAATCTCTCAAGAAAGTTCAAAGTTTCGAGACGGCATTCAATCGACGGAGGCTTCTCGCCTTTAGACGGGTTCGAATAACCATTGGCGACAATAGCCACATTCGTATCCACGACATAACGCATTATCTATTTGCTTGCATCCGCTTGAGGCGTGCTTTTTCAGCCGCTAATGTTTCACCAAAGGCATCGCCCATGAAGTTTTTTGGCCAGTTATCTATGCTGCCAAACATGTCAAGGTTCAGCGGAACAAGGCTGGATTCACCACGATGAGTCTCGCAGAAATATAATTTGACGTCCTCGCATATAGCTTTTTTCTGCAATGCGTCTCTGCAGCCGGAGGAGCAGGTGCTCGCTATGACTTTCCAAGATTACCTGTATCTTTCTGTGCTGCGCCACGTTTAGAATCAGATCGGCAAGATGAGCCTGAGCCAGCGGATGCGGATGAATCTCTGGTTGCTCCAGAATGACTGTTGATCCTTCCGGCACATAATAGAGTAGAGTAATGACGGGCAGCACTTGTGAAACACCAAATCCGACATCAGTGAGCAGCACCTCCGCAGATCCGGGCTTCGTCTGAACACGCGCCTGCCACCGGTTAGTGCCCGCCGCGATTTCCGCTACCTTGAACTCATGTATCAAACCCATTTCGCGCAGCCAGTGGGCAATCATATCCTGAAATGGCTTATGACGTGACTTAGGGCTAAGGTTCCTAGTTTCCTTAGCCCCGGTAGCCGCAAGAATGGCGTCGATTACCTTTTCTCCGCGTTGGCCTACATCGCTAGGGCGGGATCGCGCCCAAAGATAGTCCCGCTTCGGATATTCGCGAAGAGGCCCCAGATAGAAAATACGATCCATCTCTTCCTTGAACGCTACCTCAAGATCAGAAAGAAATGCGGCATTCTGGAAATAGGCGCGAGTCTGATCTGGAAAGGCATAAATTTTAACCGGGCCCGGCAACTGCCAGGCTCGCCCTTGAGTGCGGATAAATTTGAAAACTGATTGTTGACTTGCCCCATCCAGCTTCAACTCGAACTGCTTATCATCTCCATTTCGCGGCTGTAACGAGAATTTAAAATCACCAATGCCATACTTCAGCAGCTTCGTGCGCGGCGCCCCCTTTACTGATGCGACATTCGCCTCAAGGGTAAATGACTTCGCGCTAACGAGGACCGCTTTTGGCCCACGCGTTGGATCGTTCAATACAAGATTATTATCACGCACAAACTCGACATTAATTTCAATGGACCTTTTTCGTCATGAAGATGGATTGTGTCACGGAACGTGCCGAGCTGCACATATTCCCCGTTCAACTCCACAGATATGGCCCGGTCGGTCGCTTCCTTGGTTTGTTTCAACATCAATAGAAACTGGAGAATGCTGGTTTTTCCCGAGGAATTTGTCCCAAACAACCCGGTCACCCGCGCACACCCCAAGTCAACCTTCCCCCAAGCCTTAAAATTAGTAAAGCGCAGACGACTCAGCATCCGTATTCCTCAGCAAATAGAATATTATAGCTTAGTAATTTAGCCTGAATGTATCTCAGATTATGCTCCCGCGATACGGTCACATAATCAGATGTGCGCCCCCTGCAGCGCCTGCCACATGGCAAACGGCGTCAGGGGCATGTCCAGGTGCCGGATGCCCAGATGCGCGACCGCGTCCAGCACCGCGTTGATGAAGGCTGGCGGCGCGCCGGTTGATCCGGCCTCGCCGCAGCCCTTGATGCCCATCTCGTTGGTCGTGCAGGGCGTGTTCAGATAGGCGATGTCAAAGTCCGGCATGTCGTCGGCGCGCGGCATCCAGTAATCCAGAAACGAGCCGCTTAGCATCTGTCCGGTTCCCGGGTCATAGACCGCGTGCTCGCCCATCGCCTGGCCGAGGCCCTGCACGATGCCGCCCTGCACCTGGCCCTCCACGATCATCGGATTGAGGACATGGCCGAAATCATCCACCGCCGTATATTTGTGGATGCGGATGATCCCCGTTTCAGGCTCGATGCCCAGCTCGATGATATGGCACCCATTGGGAAACTGAAACGGCGTATTGTGATATTCGCCGTTTGCGCCCAGCCCTTGCGGGCCGGCGGCGCGCGCCGTGTCCCACAGGCTGATGGAACGGTCGGTGCCCGCAATCCTGAAATGCCCGGCTTCAAATTCAATATCGGCGGGGGCCGCCTCCAGTTGCTCGGCGGCGATCAGCCGGCCTTTTGCAATGGTGGCCTCGGCGGCCAGCGTGGCCGCGCCGCCCCCCATCAAACCGGAACCGGAGCCGCCCGACAGCCCGCCTGCCGGAAGCTCGCTGGTGTCGCCGCTGGTCACGCTGATGCGCTCGAACGGCACGCCCAGCGCATCCGCCATGATCTGCGCATAGACGGTTTCATGGCCCATGCCGTTGGATTGATTGCCCATGAACACCCGGATGGTTTCATCTGGCAGCACATCCACCCGCGCCGTTTCCATCGGCGGGCCGCCCGCCCGTTCCACATAATAGGCCATGCCGATGCCGGATAGTTCGCCGCGCGCCCTGCGTTGGCGTTTGCGCGCCGCGAACCCGTCCCAGTCCGCCAGCCGTTTGGCCTCGTTCATAACTTCCAGAAAATTGCCGCTGTCATAGGTATATCCGCCCGCATTGGCATAGGGCATCTGGTCTGGCCGGATAAAATTGCGCGCCCGCAATTCATCCGGGGCGATGCCCATTTCTCGGGCGGCGGCGTCCACCAGGCGTTCGATGATATAGGCGGCCTCGGGCCGCCCGGCGCCGCGATAGGCGTCCGTCGGCGTCGTGTTGGTGAAAGCCGGCGTCACATTCAGATACATTACCGGGATAGCATAGACCCCGACCTGCAACCCGCCCGCGCCGATGGTGGACACGCCCGGCCCCATCACCGAAACATAGGCGCCGACATTGCTGGTGGTTTTTACGCGCACGGCCAGCATGCGCCCGTCTCTGTCCAGCGCCATTTCTGCGTCATTGATCTGATCGCGGCCCTGATTGTCGCTCAGAAAGCTTTCGGAGCGTTCCCCCGTCCACTTCACCGTCCGGCCAATATGTTTCGCCGCCCAGATGGCCGCAATCTGTTCCGGGTACAAAAACGCCTTCATGCCGAAACTGCCGCCCACATCATAGGTGCGCACCCGCATCTTTTCCTGCGGAATGCGGAACACCGCCTCGGCCACCAGTCCGCGCCAGCGGAACACGCCCTGGGTTGAGGTGTGGACGGTATAGTGATCCGAGGCCGCATCATATTCGGCGATCACCATGCGCGGCTCCATGGCGTTGGCGACCAGCCGGTTATTCACGAGCCGCAGCCGCGTCACATGATGCGCCCCGGCAAACGCCGCCTCTGTGCCCGCCCGGTCGCCCAGTTCCCAGTCGACCACCAGATTGCCAGGCGCCTCGGGCCAGATCTGCGGCGCGCCCGGTTTCAGCGCCTCGATCGCTTCCGTCACCGCCGGCAATTCCTCATACTCCACCATCACCATCTCGGCAGCGTCCCGCGCCTGCGCCCATGTCGCTGCGATTACCATCGCCACCGGATCGCCCACATGACGGGCGACACCCATGCACAGCGCCGAACGGTAAGGCTTGATATTGGCCCGTCCGCCATTGCGGCCCGGCAGTTCCGCAATGCAGGGCATGCCGCCAAGATCCGACGCCGCCATGTCACTTCCGGTCAGCACGGCAATTACCCCGGGTGCGGCCAGCGCATCAGCCCCATCAATACCCAGAATCCGGGCATGAGCATGGGGCGAGCGCACAAAACAGGCATAGGTCTGACCTGGAATATTGACATCGTCGCCATAGCGGCCTTTGCCGATGATAAACCGGTCATCCTCTTTGCGCCGGTAAGGCTGTCCCACAGCAAAAACGCCCATGACATGGTTCCCCGAATGATGGATAAATGGGCAAATAATAACACGGATTTCACTCATTCCGGGCAGATATTGCGCCCAAAGGGCGAGTTGTGTATGTATACGCGCCCGGGGATGGGCCGAGCCTGTTTCTCCCGTCCGTCACTCAAGGACCCGCTTTCGCACATGGAAACCGTTGTCATCGTCATTCATCTGATTCTCGCCATCGCGCTCGTCGCCACCGTGCTGTTGCAGCGTTCCGAGGGCGGCGCACTGGGTATAGGCGGCAGCCCGATGGGCGGGTTCATGACAGGACGCGGCGCCGCCAACCTGCTGACACGGGTCACGGCCATTCTGGCGGCGGGTTTTTTTGCCACTTCCATTGTGTTGACCATCGTTGCGCGCAACACGGTCACGGCGCCCTCCATTCTCGATTCGACCCCGGCTGCGGAAAAACCTGCTCCCGCCCCCCTGCCGCCGGCTGTTCCGTCCTCGCAATAGCGGCTGAAATCTTCAGCTTTTCACAATTCTGTAACTGACGCCTTTTGCCGGCCCGCAATTTGATTTAGTCTGCTGGCCCATGGCGCGTTTTATCTTCATCACTGGCGGTGTGGTTTCCTCTCTTGGCAAAGGGTTGGCCTCGGCGGCGCTGGGTGCGTTGTTGCAGGCGCGCGGTTACAGCGTGCGCTTACGCAAGCTGGATCCCTATCTCAATGTCGATCCTGGCACCATGAGCCCCTATCAGCATGGCGAAGTCTATGTCACGGATGATGGCGCGGAAACCGACCTTGACCTGGGCCATTACGAACGGTTTACGGGCGTCCCGTCCAGCAAAGGCGACAACATCACTACCGGACGCATCTACCAGCAGATCATCGCCAAGGAACGCCGCGGCGATTATCTGGGCGCAACCGTGCAGGTGATCCCGCATGTCACAGACGAAATAAAGGATTTCATCCTGAGTGGCATCGGCAATGTGGATTTCGTGTTGTGCGAAATCGGCGGCACGATTGGCGATATTGAAAGCCTGCCGTTTGTCGAGGCGATCCGGCAGTTGGGCAACGAACTTGGCCGCGAGAACGCCGCCTTTGTCCATCTCACGCTGGTGCCGTACATCGCCAGTGCGGGGGAACTGAAAACCAAGCCGACCCAGCATTCAGTAAAAGAACTTCGGGGCATCGGCATCCAGCCCGACATATTACTGTGCCGCAGCGAGCGCAGCATTCCGGTTGAGGAACGCCGCAAGATTGCGCTGTTCTGCAATGTGCGCCCGGAAAGCGTCATTCAGGCGCTGGACGTGGACACGATCTATGATGTGCCGCTGGCCTACCACCGCGAAGGGTTCGATACTCAGGTGCTGCGCGCATTTGGCATTCATGATCCCGCGCCGCCAAAAATCGACCACTGGCATGAGATTGTGCGCCGGGTGCGCCATCCCGATGGCGAGGTCACGATCGCGGTCGTCGGCAAATATACCGGCATGCCGGACGCCTACAAGTCACTGGCCGAGGCGCTGACGCATGGCGGCATTGCCAACAGTGTGCGTGTACGTATGAAATGGCTGGCGTCGGAACTGTTCGAGCAGGAAGATTGCGTCAGCCATCTGGGGGATGTGCATGGCATACTTGTGCCTGGCGGGTTCGGCGAGCGAGGCGCGGAAGGAAAAATTGCTGCCGTCACTTTTGCGCGCGAACGCGATGTACCCTATTTCGGCATCTGTTTTGGCATGCAGATGGCGGTGATTGAGGCGGCACGCAATCTGGCCGGTCTGCCGGCCGCCAGTTCCAGCGAGTTTGGCCCGTGTCAGGATCGTGTTGTTGGCCTGATGACCGAATGGATGCGCGACAATGAACGCGAGGTGCGCCCTATGAATGGCGATATGGGCGGCACCATGCGGCTTGGAAAGTATGACGCCCTGCTCACGCCCGGCTCCCGGGCCGCACAAATCTATGGCGCGACCAGGATTTCAGAACGCCACCGTCACCGCTATGAGGTGAACATGGCCTATCGCGAGCGCCTGGAAAGCGGCGGCATAATCTTTTCCGGCATTTCACCCGACGGCCTGTTGCCCGAAATCGTGGAAATTCCCGCGCACCCCTGGTTCGTCGGCGTACAGTTTCATCCGGAACTGAAGTCAAAGCCCTTTGCCCCGCACCCGCTGTTTGCATCCTTTGTCAAGGCGGCGCTTGATCAGTCGCGGCTGGTCTGATGACCGTCCAGCGTGAAGTGGCGGTTGGCCGGCTGCGCATCAGTAACCGACTGCCGATGATCCTGATTGCCGGACCCTGCCAGATTGAAAGCCGCGAGCATGCGCTTGAAATGGCGCACGCGCTAAAAGAAATTACCGTCAAAATTGGCCTCGGGCTGATTTACAAAAGCTCGTTTGACAAGGCCAACCGGACCAGCGCAGCCACGCCTCGCGGCCTTGGCCTTGATGCGGCGCTGCCCATTCTGTCCGACGTGCGCGAAAAATATGGTTTGCCGGTTCTGACGGATGTGCATCTGCCTGAACAATGCGTCCGCACGGCACAGGCGGTGGATGTGCTGCAAATTCCGGCCTTCCTCTGCAGGCAGACGGATTTGCTGCTGGCGGCAGCGGCCACCGGCAAAGCCGTGAATGTCAAAAAAGGCCAGTTTCTGGCGCCCTGGGACATGCGCCATGTGGCCGATAAAATCCTCGGCGCTGGAAACCCGAATGTCCTGTTGTGCGAAAGGGGCGCCAGCTTTGGCTATAATACGCTGGTATCGGATATGCGTGCCCTGCCGATCATGGCCGCGCAGACCGGCTGTCCGGTGATTTTTGACGCCACGCATTCGGTGCAGCAGCCAGGAGGCCAGGGATCTACTAGCGGCGGCCAGCGCGAATTTGTGCCCGTGCTGGCGCGGGCGGCAGTTGCCGTTGGCGTCGCCGGTGTGTTCATGGAAACCCATCAGGATCCGGACCACGCGCCTTCCGACGGTCCCAACATGGTGCATCTGAAAGACATGTCGGCGCTTCTGGCCACGCTGATGGCGTTCGACAGGCTGGCCAAAAGCATTGCTTGAGCCGCCCGCCCCGCATCGCTTACACTGCCCCGAGTAAAACACAAGCAGAGAGGATATCCAGATGGCGGAGAAGAAATTTCCCGTGGAGGCGACCCATATCATGATGTTCGCGCGCTCGGTCGGCGACGAAAACCCGGTTTATTATGATGAAGATTACGCCAAAAAGACCGAAAGCGGCGGCATCATCGCGCCGCCCACTTTCGCGCAGGCCAGCGCACAGTTCGAACCTAACTTTGTCCTGCGCCCGCAGGTTGGCAAGCCCTGGATGGGATCGGGCAAAACACCGACTGGCACACCCCCCAAGCCCAAAACCGAAGGCGAGAAGAAGGAAGGCGGCGGGGGCGGCGGGGGCCTGCACGCCGAGCAGCATTTTGAATATCACCGGCCGCTGCGGCCCGGCGATGTACTGAGCGTCACCATCCTTCCCGGCAAGAAATGGGAAAAGGAGGGCAAGCGATCCGGCAAGCTGAAATTCAGCGAAACCATCAGCGAATATCGCGATCAAAAGGGCGAGCTGGTGATCACCGCGCGCGGCGTCGGCGTGGTCACCGAACGCGTCGTGGAACAGAAATAAGGGAGGCTAAAATGCCATTAAGCGCAAAAAAATTAAAAGTAGGCGACAGCCATAGCGAGAAGGTGGTTGAAAATCTGCACCGTACGCAACTGGTCATGTATTCGGGCGCATCCGGGGACTATAATCCTCTGCACTCGGATGAAGTCTTCGCCACACAGGTGGCAGGTTATCCAAGCGTGTTCGCCCATGGCATGCTGTCGATGGGACTGACCGGAAAAATGCTGACCAATTATGTGGGCGATGGCCGCCTGACCAAATATGGCGTGCGCTTTTCAACCCAGGTGTGGCCGGGCGACGATCTGACCGCAACGGCAACGGTTGAGGCGATCCGCGAGGAAGGCGGCAAGCATTATGCCGATTTTGCCGTCAGCACCAAAAATCAGAAAGGCCAGGAAGTCATCAACGGCTACGCTTCGGCGCGCGTTGATCCCTGAGCGTTTGTGGTCAAATTCACGCATTTTGACTCAGTTACGGCCAGGTTGCTCCTTTGCCCCCTCCCCACGAGGGGGAGGGGAAGAATATGATGAAATTCTGAGGGAAAGCCCCTCCCCTTGATGGGGAGGGGTTGGGGTGGGGTGAGAAATTACCCCTGATTGGTTCAGTCAGGGCAGATGTCCATCTGATCGACAATTGTCCTAACCCGGGCCCGCCTCCAGTTCATCAATGAATCCGCTGATCATCGAAAGCCCTCCCTGCCAGAAAACAGGATCGCTGGGGTCCAGGCCGAACGGGGCCAGCAGTTCACGATAGCGTTTGGAGCCGCCCGCGCGCAGCATGGCGAAATATTTTTCCTGAAATCCCGGCGCGGAATTCTGGTAAACCGCGAACAGGGAATTCACCAGACAATCGCCGAAGGCATAGGCATAGACATAAAACGGCGAATGAATGAAGTGCGGAATATAGCACCAGTAATTTTCATATCCCGCAGACAGCTCAATCGACGGCCCCAGGCTTTCGCCCTGCACCGCCAGCCAGATTTCGCCCAGCCGGTCCTGAGTTAGCTCGCCCTGTTTGCGCGCATCATGCACCCGGCGCTCGAATTCGTAAAAGGCTATCTGCCGCACCACCGTATTGAGCATGTCCTCAACCTTGGCAGCCAGCATGGCGTGACGCTCCACCTTGGTTTTCGCGGTTTTCAGCAGCGCCTGAAATGTCACCATTTCACCAAACACGCTGGCGGTTTCGGCCATCGTCAAGGGCGTGTCCGCGAGCAGCGCCCCCTGCTCCGCCGCCAGCACCTGATGCACCCCGTGGCCCAGTTCATGCGCCAGCGTCATCACATCGCGCAGCCTGCCCTGATAATTCATCAGCACAAAAGGATGCGCGCTGGGGACTGTCGGGTGTGAAAAAGCGCCGCTGATTTTACCCGGCGTTGCGGGCGCATGAATCCAGCGCCTGTCAAAAAACTGCTTCCCGATTTCGGCCATTTGCGGTGCGAAATCGGCATAGGCCGACAGCACCGTCCCGCGCGCCTCATCCCATCCGATACACCGATCGGATTGGTTGGGCACGGGCGCATTCCGGTCCCAGAACGCAAGACGCGGCTTGCCCAGCCAGCGCGCTTTCAGCGCATAATAGCGATGCGATAATTGCGGATACGCGCCCCGCACGGCCTGGACCAGCGCCGCCACAACCTCCGGCTCCACCTGGTTCGACAGGTGCCGCGAGGTGGCCGGTTCTGGATAATGCCGCCAGCGGTCCTCAACATCCTTGTCCTTGGCCAGCGTATTGGTGATCAGCGCCAGCAATTTGATGTTTTTCCGGAATACATCCGACAGGGCAACTGCGGCATCGGCGCGCAGGGTTTCGTCGGGTTCGCCCAAGAGGTGTAATGTTTCTTCTTCGGTCAATTCCTTGCCGCGCACATTGAAGCGCAACCCTGCCAGGGTCTCATCGAACAAACGGCTCCAGGCCGCGCGTCCCGTCACGCTTTTCTCCACCAGCAGTTTTTCCAGATCGTCGGAAAGCTGATGCGGCCGGTAAATGCGCAAGTCCTCTATCCATGGCCGGTAGCGCGCCGCCTGCGGATGTTGCAACAATTCTGCGACCCGCGCATCCTCAATGCGATTGATTTCAAGCGTAAAGAACACCAGCAATGAGGAAATTTCACTCGCCCGCGCCTGTGCATCGGCATGAAAACGGGCCAGATCCGGATCGTCCATGCGCGTGACATAAACCAGCGAGGCGAAGGACAGTATGCGTCCAAGCCGCTCCTCAATCGCCTCATAGGCTCGAATGGCGTTGCCAAACGCCGCCCCGTCCAGGCTGCCGAGCCTGCCCTGCCAGTCCGTCGCGAATGCCTGGGCCTCCTCCTCTACGGAAGAAAAATCAGCAGCAAATTGCGGATCATCCGTGCCCGAATACAGCGCGCCCAGATCCCATACCGGAAGGTCGCCCAATTCACTGGCCTCATTCACACTCACGCAATCCCTCCGGTTCAGGAAATGGAATATCGCTCAGGCTTGCCTGCCTGGCCTGGCTACAGCACATTTGCAAAGGCGATCGTGCAGAGGATATGGCGCGCGTCACCCGCCAGAGCCGGAAGTATCCGGTCACGTCCCCGGCAACCCGACAGCCGCCGCATAGAGCTCTATCAGCGCCTGCTGTTCACTGTAATCATCCCGGTCCATTTTCCGCAGGCACACAATATGGCGCATGATTTTAGGGTCAAACCCGTTGCCCTTGGCCTCGGAATAAACCTCCTTGATGTCGCCCGCAATGGCGGCCTTTTCTTCCTCCAAGCGCTCGACACGGGCAATAAAGGCTTTCAGTTGATCGGCTGCGATAACGCCTCCGTCAGACATTATTCTCTCTCCCCTCAAGAATCTCAGTCATGTTTTTTAGCCGAAGCCATGGCCGCAAGCTGTTCGGGCGTCGCCTCGGTCTGATGTTTCGCCTTCCATTCCGCAAACGGCATGCCATAAACAATTTCACGCGCCTGATCGCGCGCTATGGTCAGGCCCTTTTCATCGCCCGCCTCCTTATACCA
This sequence comes from Alphaproteobacteria bacterium, assembly GCA_009693835.1. Classification (GTDB taxonomy): domain Bacteria; phylum Pseudomonadota; class Alphaproteobacteria; order UBA11222; family UBA11222; genus UBA11222. The sequence continues at coordinate 55,204 of SHWM01000001.1, read as the reverse complement.
GTCCGACAGGCAGTTGCGGCAGAAGCCTGCAAGAATCATCAGATCGATATTCTGCACATCGGTGCGCGAAGCCAGATGGCGCGTCAGGCGGCGGAAGGCGGCTGCCTCGAGTTCGATTTGGGTTTGCTTGTCCATCTCTTTACCTCTTCAGTTCCTTCAATATAGGACGCAAATGCCGCGCCAGCAATTCCGCCCACTGCTGTGCGCCTGATTTATCCACAATCAAATCCTGCCGCAATTCAATCAGCGCATGGGGCAGTGCGTTGCGCGTGCCGTGCTGATACATGCAGTCGCCAACAAGTTCGCCAGAATAAGGCAGATTATCCCCCACGCACAGATCAGCGTCCGCCGCGAGAGAAGCCAGCAAGGGCAGTGCGATGCGGCCATCCTTGTCCCACAATATGCCAACCTGCCATGGCCGGACAAAACCTTGAAATACAGGCGTGAAACTGTGCAGAGAGAGGATAGCGGGCGTGATGCCCTGTGCCCTGGCGGCGGCTATGCGCTCGGCGATTGCCTGGTGGTAGGGCCTGTGGAAACGGGCAATGCGGTCCGCCACCTCCGCCGCCCCGGCGTGACGGTTGCCGGGAATGATGGCGCCATCCGAAAGCTTCATCACCAGGGTCGGGTCATCGTCTCCGCGGTTCGGGTCAATCAGAAGGCGCGAAAATCCCGCCAGCACGGCGGGCGCATTCAACAGCCGGGAGACCGCCCGTGTGACCTGCTCCGCCCCGATGTCATAGGCGATATGGCGCTGAAAGGCCGCGTCGGGCAGGCCAAGCACTTCATATTCCCCAGGCACGGTATTGCTGGCGTGATCGCATACCAGCAGCACGGACGCATCTCCCCCCGGATTGATCAGGGAAAACGCCGGATGCGCGGGAGATGTTCCAGACATGGTAATAATTTACACGATTCGCTTTTTGAACTCGTCCAATGCTTAAGAGTAACACTTATTAACCATACTGTGGGATATAGTGCGGCGTTTATCTGGAGTTGTCGTATCCATGCACCGTGATCGAAAAGTAAAAGTCCTCGCCACTCTGGGGCCGGCCACCGCTTCGCCGCAAATGATCCGCGAATTGTTCCTGGCCGGGGCGGACGTGTTTCGTATCAATATGAGCCATACCAGCCATGACGCGGCCACGCGGATGTATGAAATGATTCGCGCGGTGGAAGCCGAGCTGGATCGCCCCATTGGCATACTGGCGGATTTGCAGGGACCAAAACTGCGAATCGGTGAAATCAGTGAAAACGCCGCCATCCTGACCGCCGGGCAAAGTTTTGTACTCGATCTGGAGCCACAGGCGGGCAATGCCAGGCGCGCACCCTTGCCCCACCCGGAAATATTCGCGGCGCTCAAGCCCGGATCGTCCGTGCTGATAGATGATGGCCGGATTCGCCTGACGGTGGTCAGCTGCTGGCCGGACCGCGCCGAAACCACCGTCTCGGTTGGCGGGACCCTGCTTTCACGCAAGGGTGTCAATGTACCAGACGTCGTGCTGCCCCTAACGGCGTTGTCCCCCAAAGACCGGGCGGATCTGGAGCATGTCGCCACGCTTGGCGTCGACTGGATTGCCCTTTCCTTCGTGCAGCGCTTTGAAGATGTGGTGGAGGCGCGCCGGCTGATTTCCGGCCGTGCGGCCGTGCTGGCGAAAATCGAAAAACCCTCCGCGCTGGAGGACTTGGCCCGCATTATCGAGGCCAGTGATGCGGTCATGGTCGCGCGCGGCGATCTCGGCGTGGAACTGCCGGTCGAACATGTTCCCGGCTGGCAGAAGCAGATCACGCGCGCCGCCCGCGCGGCAGGCAAGCCCGTGGTGATCGCCACCCAGATGCTGGAATCGATGATCGAAGCGCCGATTCCCACCCGGGCGGAAGTTTCCGACGTCGCAACCGCTGTGTATGATGGGGCCGACGCCATTATGCTGTCAGCGGAGTCCGCCTCCGGTAAATATCCGGTCGAGGCGGTGACGATGATGAACCGCATCGCCTGCCGGGTTGAAAATGACGCGAATTATGCGGCTGCCCTGGCGGGTTTACGCACGCCGCCGCAGGCCACCCCCGCCGATGCCATTGCCGAAGCCGCGCATGCGGTAGCGGATACGGTGCATGCCGTTGCGATTGTCAGCTATACCAATTCAGGGTCGACCGGCCTGCGGGTCGCCCGCACCCGGCCGCTGGTGCCCATCATGGTCCTTACCAGCCGCATGGGGACGGCCCGGCGTTTGTCCCTGGCCTGGGGCCTGCATTGTGTCTGCACGGTGGATGTGGGCGATTTTCATGAAATGGTGGACAAGGCGTCGCGTCTGGTCTTCAGCGAACAGTTTGCCCGCAGCGGCCAGCGCATCGTTATTACCGCGGGAGTGCCATTCGGTACTCCGGGGGCCACCAATGTGCTGCATATCGCCATGGTGGGCAGCGGCGGTCTGCGGCCGGAAATCCCCTAATCCAGGCGACTGGCTAACCCTCGCCGACGTCCCCGACACCGCTGCCTAAATGCCGCGGCCTCTTACGACTAATTCCAGCCGCTTGGCCTCCCGGGCGATCTCCTCAAGGTGGGGGTTGATCTGCAACGCATGATCATAAGCCCGCAGCGCCCTGGCGTCCTCGCCCATCGTAAGAAGAATGGTGCCCAACCCTGACCATGCGCCAAAGTGCCGGGGCTCCAGCCTCAAGGTGCGTTCGACATCATTTAGCGCCGCCCTGTAGTCATCCTGAAGGAAATGGGCGGTCGCCCGTTTATTCCATCCTTCCGCATAATCCGGCGCCAGGCTGACGACTTCATCCAGTACGCTGAGTGCCGACTCAGGGTCTTCCTCCCGCAATAGACCATCCGCGCGCGCAAGCAACAGATCCGTAGTCTCGCTTCCGGAAGGCTGCCAGAGCAGCCATATCTGTGCTTCAATTTCGCGCGCCTCGGGCGCCGAAAGCTCCTTGTTCATCAGTCTCTCGAACAATGGAGAAAGCTTGGGGTTACGCTGGTCCGCCTGTGCAGGCGGGGCATAAATCAGCAGCCACGCCAACAGCGCGCCATATATGGCGGCAAACAGGGAATAGGGCATGCGGGCGTTCATACCCAATAAATAAGCATGGAACCCCGGCGTCGCCAAGGGATGGCTAACTTCCAAATGACAGGAAGGTGATCCCGGTCACGTTTTGACACAAAATGGCCTTATTCCCGCCCCGCCTCCGCCTTTATGGGAGGCCAGTATCAATTTTGTACTCCCCCGTACACATGTCTGAAGGCCCCCGCCATCTCGCTTATGGCGGGGGTTTCTCTTTGCTGGGCACTGTGATGCGGGCGTCGCGCCATCTGGCGGATATCGGGTTTCCGGCAATTCCACTTTTATTCTTGCCCATTGCGCTGGTTGATCAGATACATACCTCATCTGCCAATTCCATTTGAGTAAGTTTCATGGCCATTTCGCGCGATATATGTCTTGCCAGCAAGGCCTGGCCCTTTGAAGAGGCGCGCAAGGTTCTCTCCAGAATCGGCGGTAAGATGCCCGCCAAGGGACATGTGCTATTCGAGACCGGCTATGGGCCCAGCGGACTTCCGCATATCGGCACGTTCGGCGAAGTGGCGCGCACCAGCATGGTGCGCTTTGCCTTCGAGCAAATCAGCGATGTGCCTACCCGCCTGGTCTGTTTCTCCGATGATATGGACGGGCTGCGCCGTGTGCCGGACAATATTCCCAACGGCGCCATCATGCTGCCGCACCTGAAAAAACCGCTCACCGATGTGCCGGACCCCTTCGGCAAATTCTCCAGCTTTGGCGCACATAATAATGCGCGGCTGCGCGCGTTTCTGGATGCGTTTGGATTCGAGTATGAATTTTTCAGCGCCACGGAGATGTACCGGTCAGGAAAATTCGATAATGCCTTGCGCAATGTCCTGAAAAATTATGACGCGGTGATCAATGTCGTTCTTCCCGAGTTGGGCGAGGAGCGGCGCAAAACCTATAGCCCGTTTCTGCCGGTCTGCGCCAAAACCGGCCGGGTTCTGGAAGTGCCGGTGGTCGAGCTGCGCCCGGCGTCGGACAGCATTGTGTACCGCGGCGAAGACGGATCGCTGGTGGAAACACTTGTCACCGGCGGGCGCTGCAAATTGCAGTGGCGGGCGGACTGGGCGATGCGCTGGGCAGCATTGGAAGTGGATTATGAAATGTCCGGCAAGGATCTGATCAGTTCCGTACAGATGGGCAGCCGCATCTGCAAGGCCATCGGCGGAAAGCCGCCGGAGGTGCTGACATATGAGCTATTCCTGGATGAGAATGGCGAACGCATTTCCAAATCGCGCGGCAATGGCCTGACCATTGATGAGTGGCTGCACTATGCCTCGCCGGAAAGCCTGCAGCTCTACATGTTTCAAAAGCCGCGCACGGCCAAGCGGCTGCATTTCGACGTGATTCCCAAGGCCGTGGATGAATATATTGCGCATCTCGACAGTTTTGCCGGGAAACCGCCCGCCGAACAGTTGTCCAACCCGGTCTGGCATATTCACCGCGGGTCGCCACCGCGTGAAGAAGTGCCGGTTTCCTTTTCCATGCTGCTTAATCTGGCGAGCGCCAGCAACAGCAGCGACAGCGCCGTGCTGTGGGGGTTTATCGCCCGCTATCTGCCGGGTGTCATGTCTGCGGATCACCCCATTCTTGACCGGATGGTGCACTATGCCGTCGCCTATTATCACGACTTCGTCCTGCCATCCAAGAATTATCGTCCGCCCACGGATCAGGAAAAGGCGGCGATGAATGATCTGAAGGGCCGTCTTGCCGCCCTCGACGCGGGCGCCAGCGCCGAACAGTTGCAAAACCTGGTGTTTGAAACCGGAAAAGCCCACGGATTTGACAATCTGCGCGACTGGTTCCGCGCGCTCTATGAAGTGCTTCTCGGGCAAAGCCAGGGCCCCCGCATGGGGTCATTCGTCGCGCTTTATGGCGTGGATGAAACCTGCAGTCTGATCACAGCGGCGCTCGCGGCGGACAGGCGTTCCGGTGCGCCGGGATGAAACGGCTCTATCTTTTACGCAGTATGCGGCATAGAAGCGTAACGGCCTCCACCCTCAAGGACTATCATCGCCCTCTCACCCGGCGCGGAGAAATCGCCGCCATGGCGGCCGGCAAGCGCATGCAGGCCAATGGGTACCTGCCTGAAAATGTAATCTGTTCGACCGCCACCCGCACCCGTCAGACGCTCGCCCATATCTGGCCTTATCTGGCGCATACCACCGGCAAAATGCCTGAGCTGGCCTATGACTTTCACATCCATTTAGCACGTGGCGATGCGCTGCTGCAGCGGTTGCAGGAGACGGATGCCGGACAACAGAGCCTGCTGATGCTCAGCATTGCGCCCGGCATTTGCGACCTGGCCCGGCTGATCAATCGTCCAGCCGCCGGAGCGCCCGATCCGTTTGCAAATGATCTGCCCCTGGGCGCACTGGCCATATTTGATTGCGCCGCCGATGACTGGGCAGATTTGACCCCGGCCTGAGGGGAACTCCTCAAAATTATTCGCTGATTTTTCTGAACAGGCTGCCGTCATAAAGTCTTTTCAGGGTGCAGGCGCTGCAATAGCTCACAATCGCCGTCGCCATAGCCAACAGCACCATACACAGAATTGCGGGAAAACCCGATCCGGTCGCGCCGCCATAGTCCATGGCCGCGCCCGCTACGGCGACCGATGGAAACGTAAATGACCACCAGGCGAGGCTGAACCGAAGACGCGCCAGCCGGCTGGCATGGGCAAGCGTTAACATCACAAACAACATGGTGGCGTAGAACAGGAAGCGCGCAAAACCATCAATCATGTGCTGGTTCAGGGCGATATACGACATGAACGCGAGCGCTGGGGGCGACGCCGAAATCGCCAGTTGCGGAAGCTCCTCATCGGCAAGGGGCATATCGAAAAATAACCGGTCAAAGAGCATCGCAAGAAAAAACAGCCACACCAGCAGCCCAAGAGAGAACATCATCCAGCTAATTTCTATAAAACCCAGATAGTACCCCGTAGCCGGACCCAGCAGCACGCCCGCCGTGGGCAAAAATAACGAGGGCTGGAACATCCGCCGCGTATGCCCACCCTGCATCCAGAGCATAAGGATGATCACCAGGAGACATATTTGCGCCGCAGTGCCGATGATCCACAGAAGCATGGCAATCACCGGATCCAGCGGCAGGGCGCCCGCTGCAAAAAGTTGCAGGCTCATCGGAACTGTGGCGAAGAAAGCCACCCGCTTCAGATCATTGGCCTCCTCCCGCATGGCCGCAGGGGCGCGGGCGATCTTCAGGCCGTAGGCCGCAGCGATCCATGCGAACAGCAGGACACCGGTAAAAATAAGCACTTCACCTATCCAGGGCGCCGCGCCCGTAACCGGGGCCGCTTTGCGCCAGGCGATTCCCAGCCCTGCAACCCCCAGTACGGCGGCGAACATCGATACAGGTATATCGACAACTAGCTGCCGGGTTTTACTATCCGTCATTCCGGTAATCCCCTCTCAAAAGCGTGACCAGACGGCCATGAACAGGCCATTGCCGGCCCCAATATTGCGCCCTGCATATTCACTGGACGCGCCAGCCTGCAAGGCCATGCCATGCGGAAGATCCCGCACGACAGAAATCTGCGCCTTGAATAAATCATAGGCCGTGGGATCAGAATCCTCAGGCGTTCGAGAGGAAACAATATTAAAACTCTGCACAATGATCTGATAATTCTGCAGGGGCCGCACCCCAAAGGCCGCATCCGCCCGCCACTGGTCTGCGGCGCCGCCGTCCCTGACCCGGTAGCCAGCCTCTATGGAAGAAAAAAATTCAATATTCAATAATTGCCTGACCAGCCGCCCGCCCGCTTCGCCCCAACAGCAGGCGGGCCTCGGCGTCGCGGCTCGCATTTTCAAGTAGTGGCTCCCGGTCCACGGCCCTTGGGCCGGGAAATTTAAGCAGGGCCTGGCCAGACAAAATCCAGTAATCGGCCGCAGCAATTCTTGTCCTGGCGAACAGATCGATCTGCGAGAGGCCCTGCATGCTCTCACGGCCGGACGAAATGCCGTTTTCGGTGCGCACCTGAAAGAAACTCGGCTGCGCGCCCACCGTCAGTCTGCCGGTCAGCTCATAAACTCCGTAAACGGATAATTTCTGTTTGTTGTACTTCCTGCCGGCCGATCTCAATCCCTGGCGGTCAAAACGTACATGGGAATGATAGGTGCTGACGGAGCCGATGATCAGCCCCTCGCCCTTTGTCTGCAGCCATGCCGCCTGCGCCTGCATGGAATAAAAGCCAGCACACAGCGCTACAACCGCTCCCGCGCCCCGCAACACTCCTGGCATCCGGGACTATAGGGCTTCGTTTGACTGTTTTTCCTCCGTGCGCGCGAGGTCCTGATAAATCCTGCCGCCAGCATTGCGGAACTCTTCGGATTTTTCCGCCATGCCGCTTGCTGCGTAATCGCGCACTTCCTGGGTGATTTTCATGGAGCAGAATTTAGGTCCGCACATCGAGCAGAAATGCGCCACCTTGTGGGCTTCCTTGGGCAGGGTCTGATCATGGAAGGCGCGCGCGCGTTCCGGATCAAGCGAAAGATTGAACTGATCCTCCCATCGGAATTCAAATCGCGCCCGGCTGAGCGCGTCATCGCGCGCCTGGGCCGACGGATGCCCCTTGGCCAGATCGGCGGCATGGGCAGCAATTTTATAAGTGATGACCCCCACCTTGACATCGTCGCGGTCCGGAAGGCCGAGATGTTCCTTCGGCGTCACATAGCACAGCATCGCGCAGCCGAACCAGCCGATCATCGCGGCGCCAATGCCGCTGGTGATATGGTCATAACCCGGCGCGATGTCTGTGGTGAGCGGCCCCAGTGTATAGAACGGCGCCTCACCGCATTCGCGCAACTGTTTGTCCATATTGACCTTGATCTTGTGCATCGGCACATGGCCGGGACCTTCGATCATCACCTGTACGCCCTTTTCCCAGGCGATGCGGGTCAGTTCGCCCAGCGTCTCCAGCTCGGCGAATTGCGCGGCGTCATTGGCGTCGGCAATCGATCCGGGCCGCAGGCCGTCGCCCAGTGAAAAGCTCACATCATAAGCGCGCATGATGTCGCAGATGTCCTCAAAATGTGTATACAGAAAATTTTCCTTGTGATGCGCCAGGCACCATTTCGCCATGATCGATCCGCCGCGGCTGACAATTCCCGTCACGCGTTTGGCGGTCAGCGGGACATAGGCAAGACGCACTCCGGCGTGAATGGTGAAATAATCCACCCCCTGTTCCGCCTGCTCAATCAGCGTGTCGCGGAAAACTTCCCAGGTCAGGTTTTCAGCAACCCCATCAACCTTTTCCAGCGCCTGATAGATCGGCACCGTGCCAATGGGCACGGGCGAATTCCGGATGATCCATTCGCGGGTATTGTGAATGTTGCGGCCTGTGGAAAGGTCCATCACGGTGTCCGAACCCCAGCGGATCGACCAGACCATCTTGTCAACTTCCTCGGCGACCGATGACGCCACGGCGCTGTTGCCAATATTAGCGTTGATCTTGACCAGAAAATTCCGGCCAATGATCATCGGCTCCAGTTCCGGATGATTGATATTGCAGGGAATGATGGCCCTGCCCCGGGCGATTTCGTCACGCACAAATTCCGGCGTAATAAAATCCGGAATTTCCGCGCCAAAACTTTCGCCATCGCGCAGAAGTTTTTCTTTCTGGGCGGCGCGGCCCATATTTTCACGGATCGCCACATATTCCATTTCCGCCGTGATCAGGCCGGCCCGCGCATAAGCGAATTGTGTCACCGCCTTGCCGTCCAGGGCGCGCAGCGGGTGATTGCGGACCGGAAATTCCGCCGCCAGCGCACTGCCTGCATTACCATTGTCCTCGGGGCGCACATCGCGACCTTCATATTCTTCCACATCGCCACGCGCGCGTATCAAGGCGCCGCGATCGCGGCCCAGCCCCTTATATATATCGATCCCGGCCGCCGGATCGCTATACGGCCCGGAGGTGTCATAAAGCCGAACCGGGGGCTCCTTGGCGCTTTCATGCAGCGCCACGTCACGCATGGGCACGCGCACTCCCGATATGGTCCCGTCTATATAGACCTTGCTGGAAGCCGGCAGCGGCCCGGTGGTCACGGATATACGGGCGTCTTTGGCGTGAATGTTCATGGCGTGTCTCCCCTGTATCAGCATGCTTTGGCGGGGAACTTTGCGCCTGGCCGCTTGGGCCATGGCTTCCGTTCCCTCCGCCGGTTCTACCCGGATCAGGTTCAAAGGGTCTGCCTGACGGCATCTCAACCCTTGCGGGCTCCCCTCGGAATAGGGCCATATTGAACCTTCATGGCGTATTGTGCAATGGGCCTGAGGAAAACCAGAATCGATTTACGGATGCCCGCTTTTTGGGCATGGTGTTTAGGGAATAATTCCGATGGAAAAAATGGGGGAAACCAATGACCGTAGAATTGACCATCCTCGCATGGAGTACCGTGCTGCTGATCGTGCTGATTTTGATTTCGGCCAACGCCAATATCATGGCGATGGGGCTGGAGTGGGCTATCGGCAACCGGGATACGCCTGCCAATGTCTCTGGCTGGGGAGCGCGGGCGCGCCGCACCTATCTCAATCATCTGGAAAGTCTTCTGGTTTTTGGTTTACTGGTGATTGTGGCGCATCTGGGTAATGTGCACACCAGTCTGACCGTTCTTGGCGCGCAACTGTTTCTTGGCGCCCGGATCATCTATGCGGTGTTGTATATCGCTGGCGTCAGCGCCCTGGCTTCTCGAACGCTCGCCTTTTTTGTGGGTCTGACCGGCACGATCATGATCGCCTATGCGGTGCTGACGGCGGTGCCCGCCGCCGCCATGTAGAGCGGTAAGGACCTGCCACAGGACGAGAATGCTATATTGGGCTGAGATAAAAAATGGGGCTGCAGCCCCATTTTTTGCAGTAATTATTAATCATGTTGTTATTTTTTAACGCCAGCCGTCATTTTCGCGTCTTCCTCGCGATAAATCTGTTTTTCCAGATTAATCAGCGTATCGGCCAGAAAATTATAGGCCAGCCCCCAGGCGGTCATGACTTCGGCCGTTGCCGCATCCCCCAGGACATCCTTGATCGCCTGCAACAGACACGTCCCAACGACCGGATACTGCTCGGCAGTAACTCGTGTGCCGGCATGTTTGCGGGCGATATGCTCCAGAGGCGCTTTCAACGCATCCAGATTATCAATATTCTGCGCATAGGCGCACACAGCTTCGGCCAGCCGCGCCGGTTGCGGCCCGCCTGGCGGGAAACTTCATCCAGGTATTTTCAAAAAATCGCTTAAATTCAGGGCGCGCCGCGAATGCGATCTGATACATGCGGGCGGTGATCGCCTTGCCGTGCTCCTGTAAAACCGGAGCTGTGGATTTGATGACGGCCTTGGTCTGCGCGCTCAACACTGATGATATCTCTCTTCTTGGCTGCTATGGCAGGATTAAGCCAGGCAACATGTTCCGGATGTAAGAATGATTAAGATCAAAAGCGGTATCCGACGCCAACGCCGACGTTACTAAATGCCATATCCACATCAGCCCGGGCACGGCCTGATATACTATTGACCCTAAGCCACCGGTCCGAAAATGGGCACAAAACATTCTTTCATGGCCCTGTCCAGTTCGTTCATGGTGACTTTCACACCCAGTCTTGCCAGACTGGTCACACCAAATTCCTGAACGCCGCAGGGCACGATGCCGTCATAGTGAGACAGATCCGGATCCAGATTAATACTCACGCCATGATAGCTGACCCAGCGGCGGACACGAACGCCAATGGCGGCAATCTTGTCTTCACCGCCATCCGGGCGCCTGACCCATATGCCCACCCGTCCTTCCCTGTGCTCACCCGTGACATTGAAGGAGGCAAGTATACTGATCAGCCACTTTTCCAGATTACAGACATATTGGCGGATATCCGGCCCTCGCCTGTTCAGATCCAGCATCACATAGGCAACCCGTTGCCCAGGCCCGTGATAGGTATATTGCCCGCCGCGCCCGGTTTCATGGACGGGAAACCGGTCTGATTGCAGTAGATCCCGAGGTTTGGCGCTGGTGCCTGCCGTATAGATGGGCGGATGTTCCAGAAGCCAGACCATCTCGCCGGCGCTTCCCGCACGAATGGCGGCAACCCGGGTTTCCATGGAATGAACAGCCTCCAGATAGCCGATGGGCCTATCCTCCACGCGCCACATTACCGGGGGCATGACGACTTTGATTGTATTAAACGGTTCTTCTAGCGGGCAGTTATCCATCAATTTCCGGCCTTATAACAAATCTGGAAATACCAGACAGTAATTCGCGAATTACTGCCATCTACTTAACTGTTCCCTAACCCCATTTAGAGAATAATAGGCCCCATCAGTACAGGGAATTGGGGATCCGTTTAACGTGCCAGCTAAAGCAATAGATAGCGTTAAAATTGAAGTTTCGGTAGTGCTGGGACAAGCCACCATGCCGATTCATCAATTATTGAAAATGGGGCGCGGCGCGGTGATCGAACTTGAACCCCTGCAGACCGACCCGGTGCTGATCTTTGCCAACAAGCGCCTCGTGGCGAGAGGCGAGATCATGATCCAGGGAGAAACCATCGCTGTTTCCATCCGCGACCTAATCCAGGCGCAATAGATCCTGTCAATTCCGGCTTAGGCAGCGTCCCGGCTGGTAGCCATTTTGATATACCCGCGAACAGTTTGCTTGCCCGGCAAATTTCACCAATTGTTTCGGATATTACATTATTTAACGCAAAAAAATTGACATTAATTTATATTACACTATATAAATATGAGATATAATTTATAACACTTAATAAAGTGTATAATAATCATGGTCCAATCTGCTGTCTTGAAAGAAAACCCACGCCTCGGTTTGCTCCAGCAAGATTATGCCCAGTCAAAAGCGCCCGAATTGCTGCGCGCAATGATCCAGCATGACTTTCAAGGCCGGATTGCGGTTGTTTCGTCCTTTGGCGCGGAATCTGCTGTCTTGCTGCATCTTGTGGCGATGATAGATCCTTCGACGCCCGTCCTGTTTCTGAATACCGGGAAACTGTTTGGAGAAACCCTGCGTTATCGCGACCGGTTACAGGAAATGCTTGGCCTGACGGATTTACGCGCCATTGGCCCCCATCCAGGCGATCGGGGCGCGCTCGACCCGGAGGGCGTCTTATGGTCAAAGGACCCTGACGCCTGCTGCAATTTTCGCAAGACTATCCCGCTGTCCCGCGCCATGGAGGGGTTTGACGCCTGGATCACGGGCCGCAAGCGTTTCCAGACCGATAGCCGGGCGGAAATGGACGCCGTAGAATTGGTGGGAACGCGATACCGCATCAATCCCCTTGCGGACTGGACACAGGCCGATCTGGATAGCTACATGATTGAGCATCATCTGCCCGCCCATCCATTGGTGCGGGATGGGTATCTATCGATCGGATGCATGTCCTGCACGTCACGCGTTCAGGCGGGTGAAGACCCCCGCGCCGGCCGGTGGCGCGGCCAGGATAAAACCGAATGTGGCATCCATGTGGACAGCTTCATAGACGGCGGCGGCATCTAAACAAGAGCCATAACAGATGCGGCTTGTTAAACGGGCTGCGATTTGCTACTCCCCCCGCAATGCGGTCGTGGCGGAATTGGTAGACGCGCAGCGTTGAGGTCGCTGTGGGGTAAAACCCGTGGAAGTTCGAGTCTTCTCGACCGCACCAGGCTACGTTCTTCACCCTTTGTCTGAAATTGCCAGACGGAAGTGAATTGGGGGGCATCATGCCTTTTGAGCACGGGGGAACGCAGCGCCAAAAAATAGTCCGCCCTGCATTGGCCTGCCTTGTCTCAACGGCTGTCCTCAAAGCTTTAACCCTAAGGGTATACAAGCGGGTGGGATTGACGCGCGCTAGCAATGCGCGTCGAATGGCTGACAGGGATGACCGTAAACAGTTAATTTTTTTGGAGAGCGGCTGGTGCAGGAAACGGCCTCAGCGGAACAGAAAACGGATCATGAAACGCCCGCCCCTCTTGGCGGCGAGCCGCATCATGCGCTGACTCCAGCCCTCATCGAGGCCCTTCTGGACGCCATTAAGGCGGGCGACAAAAGCGCAATACTGGATCTGGTTGAACCCTTGCATGCGGCCGATATGGGTGATCTGCTGGGCCTCTTGCGCAGCAAGCAACGGCGCAAACTGCTGGACCTGATTGGTCCCCAGCTAGACCCCGAAGTGCTGCCGGAACTGGACGAGCATCTGCGCGACAAGGTTGTCGCGGCCATGTCCAGCGAGGCGCTGGCCGCAGCCGTGGCGGCGCTGGAAACAGACGATTCCGTATATCTTCTGGAAAATCTCAGCGAAACCCGCAAAGCCGAGGTGCTCAACCTTCTGCCCCGCATGGAACGCTCGCCCGTTGAAAAGGGCCTCAGCTACCCGGAGGATACCGCGGGACGCCTGATGCGTTCCGAGCTGGTGGCGGTCCCCCATTACTGGACGGTCGGGCACACCATCGACTATATGCGCTCGGTTGACGATCTGCCGGACGATTTTTATGAAATATTTATCGTCGACCCGTCCTTTCATATCGTCGGCACGGTGTCCCTGAGCCGGGTTGCCCGCACGCGCCGCCACGTCGCCATGGGCGACATCATGGAACGCGAGCAGACGCTGATCCCAGTGACGATGGACCAGGAAGAAGTCGCTTACCTGTTTAATCAATATGGCTTGATTTCGGCTGCCGTAGTGGACGAGGACGAACGTCTGGTCGGTGTCATAACGGTAGACGACGTGGTGGATGTGATCGGCGAGGAAGCCGAGGAGGACATTCTGCGGCTGGGCGGCGTGTCGGAAACTGATCCCACCGATTCCGTGATTGTCACCACCGGCCGCCGGTTTCCCTGGCTGTTGGTCAATCTGCTCACGGCCATACTGGCGTCACTGGTCATCGCCCAGTTCGAGGCCGCGATTGAAAAAATCGTTGCTCTGGCTGTGCTGATGCCCATCGTCGCCAGCATGGGCGGCAATGCGGGCACACAAACCCTGACCGTTGCCGTGCGCGCCATCGCCACCAGGGAGATGAACCCCACAAATGCAGTCCAGATCGTCTTCCGCGAGGTCTTTGTAGCGGGCTTTAACGGGGTATTATTCTCGCTGATCATGGGGGCTATAGGAGGCTACTGGTTTCATAGCACCGCGATAGGGCTGGTTCTGGCGGCGGCGATGCTGATCAATCTGCTGGCCGCGGGCATCGCGGGCGTGCTGACGCCCCTGGCGCTGGAGCGGCTGAAGATCGATCCGGCCATGGCGTCGGGGGTTATGGTCACCACAGTCACCGATGTGGTAGGCTTTTTTTCGTTTCTCGGGCTGGCGAGCATATTATTGCTGTAGCCCGCGCCATAAGCCGCACAGGATGACCCCATGCTCTTGAACCGCCTGCCGCCGTTTGATTTCGATCTTGGCGAAACCGCTGACATGCTGCGCGACAGCGTATCAGCCTTCACCGCCAGCGCCATCACCCCGCGCGCCGCAGAAATAGACCGCAGCAATGAATTCCCGCGTGATCTATGGCCGCGTCTCGGCGAGATGGGGCTGCTGGGCATTACAGTCGAGGAAGAATATGGCGGCACGGGCATGGGCTATCTGCATCATGTCGTGGCGATGGAAGAAATCAGCCGGGGTTCGGCTAGCGTGGGCCTGTCCTACGGGGCGCATTCAAATCTCTGCGTTAACCAGATACGCCGTATGGGCAGCGATGAACAAAAACGCAAATATCTTCCCGCGCTGATCAGCGGGGCGCATGTCGGCTCACTGGCCATGAGCGAAACCGAAGCCGGGTCGGATGTGGTGTCGATGAAACTGCGCGCCGACAAACGCGGCGACCGCTATGTTCTCAATGGCAACAAATTCTGGATCACCAATGCGCCCAACGCAGACGTGCTCGTAGTGTACGCCAAGACCGATCCCAAGGCCGGCCCGCGCGGCATCACGGCCTTTCTCATTGAGCGCGGCTTCAAGGGTTTTTCCACTGGGCCCAAGCTCGACAAGCTGGGGATGCGCGGCTCCGGCACCTGTGAGCTGATCTTTCAGGATTGCGAGGTCCCGGAGGAAAATGTCATGGGCGGCGAGGGCAAGGGCGTCAATATTCTGATGAGCGGTCTGGATTATGAACGCACCGTGCTGGCGGCCGGTTCGCTTGGCATCATGCAGGCCTGCATGGATGTAGCCATCCCTTATGTGCACGAACGCAAGCAGTTCGGCCAGCCCATTGGCACCTTCCAGCTGATGCAGGGCAAACTGGCGGACATGTACACCACCATGAACGCCACCCGCGCCTATGTGTACGCCGTCGCCAAAGCCTGTGACCGTGGCGGCCCAACACGCAAGGATGCGGCGGGCGCCATTCTCTATGCGGCCGAAAAGGCCACCTGGATGGCGCTGGAGGCAATCCAGATTCTTGGCGGCAATGGATACATCAACGACTATCCAACAGGACGGCTTTTGCGGGACGCGAAACTGTACGAGATCGGCGCAGGCACCAGCGAAATACGCCGCTGGCTGATCGGGCGCGAATTGTTTGAAGAGACCGCATAACAGACAGGAATATTATTGTGAAATTGTTGCGACGCCGGCCGCTATTCGCCATCACAGTTTTATTTTCCGTCTGGTTGATGCACGTGTCTTGCGGCATGGCCCTCGCGCAGTCAGACGGCCAGGACCGTTCGGCGCGGATAAAAGAACAGATGGGCATGAATAGCGCCAGGATGGCCAGCGAAGCCGACCTCACCGAATTGCGGAACAATCTCAACAAGGCGCTGGAGATGATCGTGTCGCGCATTGGCGCACTGGAAAAAGACATGGTCGACACGAAGTCCCGCATCCGGGTTCTGGAGGCGCGTACGGCGCCGTCCGGAAAAATTACCGGACCTGTTTCCTCCTCTGCCGATTCGGAGCCCGTTGAGTCAGAACCCAATAAGCCGGAGCCCAAATCGCGGGGCCGCGCCTCCGGCAGCCTCAGCATGAATGTATCCATGTGTGCGGCCGGATGCGATGCCAGTAAATTAGCCGACGCCATTGCGCTGGTTGCCGAAGGGGGCACTCTCACTGTCGAACCGGGCGATTATTTTGACTGCGCATTGATAAAGAAGTCGATGAAACTGGTGGGAAAGATTGGTGCGGATGGAAGCCGCGCCCATCTGAAAAAAATTGCCTGCAAGGGCAAGGGGGCTGTCGTTGTAGCCGCCCCGGATGTCACCATCACAGGACTGTAAATCAGTGAGATAACGGTGCCGGACCACAATGGGGCCTGTTTGCGCATAGAGCCTCCTAGCCGGAAAATTTTGATCAGGGACGTTATCTGCCTCAACAGCGAGAATGGGCTATTGGGTGGCGTGGCCAAGGAAGACGGCGTGATGACCATCGAGGATTCGCTGTTTTCGGGTCATGGCAAGGGGGCAGGGCGCACGGCATGTATATAAATGGCGGCACCAATGCAATCCTGCGCAACGTAAAAATTCTGGCTTCAAATGATGGCCATCTATTGAAGACCGGCGCCAGATCCATCCTAGTCGAGAATAGTGTTCTTGCCGCACTGGAAGGCAATGGCGGTACAGCCATCGACGCCTATGGAGGTGGAAAACTTACAGTCAAAAGCAGCGTGCTGCAACTTGGACCCAATACGCAGAACCATAATTTTATAGCCTATGCCGGCGAGTCCAGCCGCATCGTGCCCGGCGGGGCGCATGAGATTACAGTTGAAAACAACTGGATCATCTATGACGACGCCAATCGCTGCTGCCGTTGACTGTTCAGCAAAAATAGCAACATTCTCGGCAAAATTGATGTGCGCAATAATAAATTCGTGGGGCGGATTGACCCAATCTTCGGTTCTGTCGATATGCGCCTTAACAAGGAATACGAAAATCGCGAAGAGGCGCGGCTGCGCAAATATGACGGTACTATTGAATCAATGCCAAAACCGGGAAGTTGAAAACGGTTAAAATCAATAGACAGATGATTAAATGGTACACGCTTTATTGCCAGGCTGCCCGGGTGCCTTCGGCCTGGCTGTTCTCAATGGCGCTGATGTGTTTGGCTTTTTCAAACGCCTGCCGCGCCTCATCCCGGAGGCTGGCGTCAAACAGGTAATCCAGCGCCGTCAACGCCAGGGCCTTGGCCCCGTCAATGGCCGCATCATCACCGCTCGCGCTGCCCGCATATCTGGCGAATTCCGGATTATGGATCGACACATGCGGGGGCGCGCAGGCCAGCATGGGATGAATGGATGGCGTCAGATGGCTGACATTGCCCATATCCGTACTGCCTCTCACGCTGGGCGGTATTTTTTCGATAGGCGTGAAAATCCGTCCCAGCGCCTCCGCGTTCTTCTGGAAACGGGTCGCAATCGGCCAGTTGGTCCGCAGTTCCAGATAATCCACGTCGCTCCACTCAACGGTCAATGCGGCGCCGGCTGCGCGTGCGCCAGCCTCGAAACAGGCCAGGACGCGGGGCCGCAGCACAGCCAGATCCTTCATGTCCCTGGCCCGTACATAAAAATGGCCGCTGGCGAATTCCGGCACGATATTCGGCGCATCCCCGCCATTCAGGATAATGCCATGAATGCGTTCGCTTGAACGGATGTGCTGGCGCAACATCGCAATGGAATTATAGGCTGTGATCAGGGCGTCAAGCGCATTGACGCCGCGTTCCGGCATGGCCGAGGCGTGCGAGGAAACGCCACGATAGGAAACCCTCACTTCCGACCATGCAATGGACGGCATGGTGGCGAGATTGACGCCAGCAGGATGCATCATCATAGCCGCATCCACATCCCCGAACGCGCCCCGGCGCGCCATCAGTTCCTTGCCGCCGCCGCTTTCCTCGGCCGGCGTCCCGAGTAGTCTCACCCGCCCCGGCAGCCTGGCCGAAACGCCATGCAGCGCCAGCGCCGCCCCCAGCGCGGACGTCGCAATCAGATTATGCCCGCACGAATGGCCGATGCCCGGCAGCGCGTCATATTCCGCCAGCAAGGCCACTCGAGGACCCGTGTCCGCGCCAAACTCCGCCTCGAACGCGGTCTCCAGATCATAGGCGCCCGGCGTGACCTTTAGTCCCGCCTCGCGGACGGCCCCGGTCAACAACGCATGCGCGTGATGTTCCTTGAAAGCCAGTTCCGGATGGGCATGGATGCTGTGCGATATTTCAAGAAGCTGCCCGCGCATGGCGTCTATGCCCCTGGAAACTTCCGCCTTCAGCGTCTCTAGCCTCATGGGATTACCTCCGTTAGCGTGCGGTTAGCGGCGCCATGTTCAGATGCATGCCGGCGTCCGTAATAAGGGTTTCGCCGGTAATATGTTCCGCACCCTCCGCGCAGAAGAACACGACGGAATCCGCAATATCCTCGGGTGTCCCGGCCCGCTTCAGCGGTGTGATCTTGCGTTGCGACTCCACCATGCCCTGATAGGAATCCGCATCGAGACGATCGGAAAACCAGCGTGTGCCGATAAAGCCCGGGCACACCGCATTGACACGAATTTCGGGCGCCAGCGCGCGCGCGAGCGACAGGGTCATGGTGTTCAGCGCGCCTTTTGAGGCCGCATAGGCGATGGAGCTGCCTATGCCCATTACGGCCGCAATCGAGGAGACGTTCACGATGGCGCCCTTCCCCGCCGCTTTCATCGCGGGTGCGACCGCCCGCGTCATCTGATATGGGCCAATGACGTTCAGCCCATAGATATAATGAAAATCATCCCCCGTCAGCGCCTCCAGATCACGGTGGTCGGCAAACACCGAAGTGCCCGCATTGTTCACCAGCATGTCAATGCGGCCCCATTTATCCAGCGTTTCCCTGGCCAGACGGCGGCAATCGCTATCTTCCGCAATATTGGCTTTGACTAGCAGGGTTTCGACACCCAGCGCCGCGCATTCCGCGGCTGTTTCACGCGCCTCTTTTTCACTTTTGGAATAATTTATCACCACATTGACGCCCCGCTCCGCCAGCTTGACAGCCACAGCCGCGCCAAGCCCCATTGCAGAACCCGTAATAATGGCAACCTTGCCCCTGATATCCATATTTTCCATCGCCTCATTTTGAGCAGTTATGAAGCGATGATGCGTCAAGTGCCACATTCAATCAATTGCTATCACGCGATTGACGAGATCGCTTGTTCAGGACGGTCAAACCGCCTGATGGACCGCTCCGGACGCTGGAAATCTATAAGGGCACGTCAAAATATTGCAGGTGCCAGCGCAGCTCGTCCTCATCCATGGGATAGTCCACCCCGTTACGGGCGAGCACCAGATCGGGGCGAGCCACCCGGCCAATGGTTTTCTGCACCTCAAGCGCCGTGCGCATCGATAATCCCGCCTTTCATACCAGAGCGGTGATCGCCTTGCCGCTTCTTGCGTCTATGATGCGCCGGACGATCCGCTCCGGAATTCCGGCTCTCAGGCCCAGCCCTTCAATAACATAGTCGCTGCGATGGGCCGTCGCCGCAGCCGAAATGCTGGCGTCGTTTAGTTGACCCTGCTCGTGAGCCTGGCGCGCGTTGAGCCCCAACGCCAGTTCATCCGGCTGCCCAAAACTATCTTCAACATTAATGCGCTCCCGGATGGCTTTTCTCAGCATGTCGGATGTCTCCGCATCGAGATCAATATCCTTTCGCTCAAGCAGAATTGTCAACAGCGAGGAGGCGACAAACCCAGCCACCCGGCGCACGGCGCGCAACGGCAGTTCAGGACGCATCACGATGGGCCTGTGCCATTGGTGAATGTCTTCGGCCTGCTCGATAATGGTATCGAGCGTTTCTTCGCGGATCTGGGCGTTTCGGTTTGCGAGCAGCGCCGCCACTGCCGATACGTCCAATGTGGCGACAATGGCGTCGGACACGGGCTCGCTGACCTCGCGGCGTCTGGCGATCGGCGCCGTCGCCCCATCGACAATTCCGCTGGCGATGATCTGTAAAAGATCATCATCGGACAATAGCGGCGAGTATTCCAGAATGGGCGCGCGCACCACCGCTTCCAGATCTTTCGCCAGGCGCAGCGCAATTCTCTTTGGAACATTATCCGAATGTCTAATTTCCTCGGCCACGATCTGGCGCACCCGGGGCAGGTGATCCGCCGCCAGCTTTTCCAGTATCGTTTCCATCCGTTCGCGAAGCTTTACCTGGGCGTCATCGGGAAGCCCCGGAATAAGGCGGGCGATTTTGCGCGCCAGTTCGCAGCGCACCTCATCGTCCCGGTCCCCGGTAAGCAGTTCATCCGCGTGGATCGGCGTTCGCGGATTTATCGCCACCTTCCGGCGCACTTTCGGCGACTCATCACCAGCCAGATAGTAAAGCATCTCAGGAGGGGAATCGGCCCGGCCCGCAAGCTCCGTGCGTTGCGCCAGATGATTTTTCTCCAGCGCCGCGCGCGCGGTTTCATATTCAAGATTTTGCGGCAGTTTCCTGCTAAACGGAAGCCGGCTCAGTAATTTTTTCAGCATCGCATCATTCCCGTCCGTGTCCCGCAGCGCCAGCTTCAAGCGGCCCCTGAGAGACGATCATGGATCCCTTTCCGCTCCGCTTGACCTGATACATCACTTCGTCCGCCCGTTTGATAAGCTGCTGCAACTGTTCCGGGAAACCCGGGTCGGCGACGGCGACGCCCACGGAAAGCCCCAGGATTGGCGCATCCGGCCGGGGCGCTATGCCCGCCAGCCGGCACAGATCTCTGGATTCATTTATCAAATGGCGCGCTTTTACCTCTGCCCCGCCCGCGTCGGTATCCTCCAGCCAGATGGCGAATTCATCGCCGCCCAGCCGCGCGCAAAGATCCCCAATCCGGCTCTGCCCCATGAGGATATTGGCGAACGCTTTCAGGACCCTGTCCCCCGCCTCATGGCCGTACTGGTCATTGACGGGTTTGAAATTATCCAGGTCAATGTAAAGCAGCGCGCCCGTACGCGAGATGCGATACAGATGCCCGTGCCGATGGTGCAGGTCCTCCATGAAGGCCCGCCGGTTCATCAGCCCGGTCAACTCATCCGTCCGGGAGAGTTCCGCAAGGCGGCGCATCTGATTGTCATGCGCGATGGCTACGCCAATATTTCCGGCCACCGTCTGCGCGAGCGAACGCTGGCCAGCCTGTGAGGGAGCGTCCTCTGGCGGCGGCGTATTTTCGGTTTCCGGGTTTTGCAGCCAGATGACGGCATTGGGCGCGCCGGCATGCATGGTGATGGTAATCTGGTGCGTTTGCCCATCTTCCTGGAAAATTATGGGGTCGCAATCCTGACCGTATTGCATCTCGTGAAGCTCTAGCTCAATGCGTGTCAGGACAGGCTGATAGTCCTGGTGGCCCGCCGTTTCTGAGACACCCAGAATCCGCAGTCTTTTCTTGTTGTCCAGACTCAGAATTTTACAGCGCGCTGCCCCGGTGGCGTGCGCCAGAAGTATGGCTGCCTCATTGAAGGCCTGAACCGGATCAAGACTTTTATTGGCCGCTTCCACAATCTCCCGTGCCTGCATCTCGCGCTTTTGCAGGAACTCCAGCGCCTGTTGCTGCCGCCGGGCATCGGTGATGTCCGTGCTGACGCCACGCGCTCCGCGCCACTGATTCAGTTTGTCGTACACCGGCAGCGCATCGACACGGCAATGACGGACCTCGCCATTCGCGTCTCGCAGAATGATTTCCACGGCCTCTACTGACGCTCTGCTGACGAACGGATTTTCCTGCGGTGATTTTACGCCTTTATCAAACAGGTCGTGACTGCGGCGGCCGTTTAGCGCCTGAGCGCTGTAGCTCAGCGCACCTTTTGGGCTGACAAAAGTAAAGGCGCCGTTCTCATCTGTCTGCCACCGGAAATCCGATGAGCAGCGCGACAGGTCACGATACAGTTCACGCGAGGCAATGAGGGCGTTCCGCATGGCGTATTCCGCACTGCCATCGCGCCCCAGCAGCATCACACGGCGCGCGCCAGACTGGGGAAAGTCCTTTGGCAAACCTTTTTGTTCGATTGCGAGAGCCGTTAAATAAAACAGCGCCTGCTCTTCACCGGCCGCCGGGTCCGCTGGCAAAAATATCTGGCCCATTGCGGGCCGGTCGGTCGCGGCCACGCTGGCGAGCAGTGTCCTGACATCCGCCGCTTCCCCCACCGCTATCGCCCTGACCAGCCGCTCCGCCCCGCCATTGGCGGATAGGAGTGCGCCGTCTGACCCAAACAGAATGGCAGGGCCGGGAAATGCCGAAACATTTTCGTCAGCGTCAACGGCATAGATAGCTTCCCTGGCCGGTTCTTTAGGAGCTGCGGCAGGAGCTGCGGCGCGCCGCCAGAAAGTCACGGGCAGGACCGGTGTTTGATCGACCATACTATTCGTCAAATCCGTAAATAAAACTTACTAGGCCGGTCAGGTTCGCATATTCGGGTTAACGGCTGATTACGTATGAATTTCCAGACACTTGACAGCCACCGGCGGACGGGCGAATGTCGGGGCATGCCACTGCATAAAATAACTAAAAATGGTCAGTTGCTGGCCCACGCCGATGCGTGGCTGTTCGATCTGGACAACACGCTATACCCCGCCCATACGGACCTTTTCGCCCAGATCGACCAGCGTATGGCCTCGTTTATCGCCAACTATCTCGGCGTCGACGCGCTACAGGCCCGCACCATTCAAAAAGCCTATTGGAGCAGCCATGGCACGACTCTGAACGGCCTGATGGCCGAACATCGCATGCCGCCAGGGCCCTTTCTGGAATTTGTGCATGACATAGATGTCAATATCCTGCGTTACGACGCGCGCCTCGACAGGGGACTGTCAAATATTCCGGGCCGTAAAATCATCTTTACCAATGGCACTGTGCGGCACGCTGAAAATGTGCTGAACCAGTTGAAGCTGGGGCACCATTTTGAGAGCATTTTTGATATTGCCGCGACAGGATATGTGCCAAAGCCGCATGAGCAGGCGTATCAGCACGTGATCTCGGCCGCCGGATTGCAGGCCCCGCACACCGTGATGGTGGACGACAGCGTGAAAAATCTGCGGCCGGCCTTCGATTTGGGTATGACAACGGTATGGGCGGCGGGCAAGGCTGAATGGAGCGGCCCCGATCCTCAGCCGGATGAGGCGCATATTCATCATAGGACGGATGATATAGGCGGATTTCTAGCAACGCTCTATCCCGAGGCCTGAGACCTGATGCCCCAGCAGCCATTTTGGCGGACAAAATCACTGGATGAAATGACGCCTGATGAATGGGAGGCATTGTGCGACGGATGCGCAAAATGCTGTCTGGTCAAACTGGAAGATGAAGACACCGGAAAAGTGCATTACACGGATGCCGCCTGCGCGCTGCTTGACCTGGGAAAGTGCAGGTGCACGGATTATTCCAACCGGCAGGGGCGTGTACCCGATTGCCTTGGCCTGACGCCGGAGAACATTCACCGGGTAAAATATTGGATGCCCTCCACCTGCGCGTACCGTCTGCTGGCTGACGGCAAATCCCTGCCGCGCTGGCATTATCTGGAATGCGGGGACCGTCAGGCGGTGCATACGTCAGGCCATTCAGTATTGGGCCGTTGCGTCACTGAAACCGGGATCGAGACGGACGATCTGCTAGGGCGTATCGTTGAATGGCCGCGATAGGGTAGATAATTTGCGGGTTGTCAATTTTCTGGTAATGCCAATATTCTGATAATATAGAGCGAGGTTTCTCCGGAAATATCAGGGCCATGCGTACACTATCAGGATTGGTGATACTGATTTTAGTCATACTGGGTGGCGCCTATCTGGAGTGGCCGGAACAGTTGAGGGCGGGCTGGACGAATTTCACCTCTCGGGCGCAAGACCAAATTAAGACAGAACTTGCGACACTGGAGCAGATTCGTTTGGGCAAAATAAAACTGGGCGCAGAGGCCGAGATGGCGGCGCGGCCCGCACCGATGGTAATCATCAGCACCGAGCCGGACCATGGTGAAGCCGGAAGACAGGTTAAGACTCCGCAAAAATCAGCAGACCGGAAGGCTTCACATCGGTCAAGTGCGGAAAAAGGCAAACCCCCTGTATCCCAGGCCGGGGTAGCGCCCCGCCCGGCGGTCCCTGTTAAGGCCCCGGCGTCCCCCGCTGCCGTGGCGGCGCCAGCCATGCCTGAAAACGGCGCACCCGAAACCGCCCTGGGCGCGATTCTCAAACATGAAGTCCGTGAAAATCAGGTCAAGGAGGATACCTTCTGGACACGGGAACGCATCCAGCAGGCGCTTAAAAACGGGCCGCCAAATTCCTCTAATTCTGCATGTCTGGCTTTTTGTGATAAAAAAGACACGCCCATTGAGATTAATATGCCAAAGACGCCCGCCGGCCCGCCCTGAATGGCTTCGGGATCATTCGTCCGGGCGGCTTAACTCTTAACCAGCCTCTTAACCAGAGGTTGCATACCCAAACTATAATCCAATATTTACTATTTTGTGATTATCCTCACTATGTTTTCCGGCATGACATCTTGTATGGTTAACCATACATTATTACTTGAGCGGGAAATGTGGTAGGTCATGTCGACACCCGGGCCGGTGGATAACCTTGGAATGGGCCGGCTAATGCGTGCCAATGCACGCGGGGGAGAACCGCTTTGTTTCATTCAGGATTAAAATATTCGCTGATGCTGGCCATCAATCTGGCGCTGCTGGCCGTTCTTTCGGCCTGCTCCGGCATACCCGAAGCCACCAGCGCGGGAGGCACGCCAGCATCGCGCCGATTCGCATTGCGCGGGGCATTCAGAACAAGATTCTGGAGGCCATGGCCATGGCCATGGCAAGGCCAGTCATTACTGCTTCCCCGGCCTTTGAAGGCATTACGGCTACCCCAGGCATGGAATTAATACTGGCGGATGACCCGAAAAGTTTCGCGGACGCCGCCTGCAAGGTCGCCAGAGGCGAAATCGATGGCCGGTCCATTGGCCGGGCGGCGCGCCAATGCGTGCTGTCGCATTATAGCTGGCCGGCGCAAATGGCGAAGTTTGACGCCCTCATTAGCGTTTAGGAAATGGCTAAGGCGCTGTTTCTGGACCGGGACGGTGTTATCAACAGCGATTCCGGTTACACCTGCAAGATTGAAGAGTTTCATTTCATTGATGGCATTTTCGATCTTTGCCGCCTGGCCAGCAGTCTGGGCTATCTGACGATTGTCGCCACCAATCAGTCCGGCATTGGCCGCGGCTATTTCACCGAACAGGAATATCAAAGTTTAACCCGATGGATGCAGGATCGTTTTGCAGCCGAGAGCGCGCCGCTGGCCGCTGTTTATCATTGCCCCTATCACCCGGAGGGTGTGGGGGAATATCGCAGGCAGTCGGACTGGCGCAAACCCGCCCCCGGCATGCTTTTGCAGGCCGCCCGGGATTTTTCCCTTGATCTGGCCGCCAGTCTGCTGATCGGGGATAGCGAGCATGATATTATGGCAGCACGGGCCGCCGGTATGGGCGCGGCCATCCGTTTTGCAGACCCCGCGCGGGTCATCAGCGGCGCCGACAGGATATTTGCGGCCCATTCCGAGATCGCCAAATGGCTTAAAGGGTTTTCCTCCAAAGAGTAGGGCCCGATGGGAATCAGGCATATTACGGGACGGAACCGCCCATGGGTGATTTGTTAACCTTCATGCAATATTAATTGTATTTATAGAGGGTTATATCGCCTAAAATACTGGAGGAATGGGTTTTTGTTTGCATTGACCTATATCGAATGCTTTATCACAGCCCTAACTGTGCCATCTAGAGTATTACCACTATGTATGATCATCCGCTGACCGCGACTGTTCCCTTGCGGACCCTGGTTTTGCGTGCCGGAAAATGGACCTTTGCCGCGATGCTTTTATCGGGCCTTGCGGCCGGGCCGGGCCGGGCCGAAGGGCTGATGCAGGCGCTTGCCGCGGCCTACCAGACCAGTCCCGTGCTGGACGCCCAGCGCGCCGCCATGCGCGCCACCGATGAAAATGTGGCCCTTGCCCTTTCCGGATGGCGGCCCAAGGTAGTTTCATCGACGGCCTACGGACGGCAGGCGATCCGCACCGAACAGCCGCTTTCTCCTTTCGGTTTTACCGGCAGCAGAACTAATGACCGAGTGATTTCCCCCGTCACCACCGAAGTCAGGATTTCGCAGCCGGTGTATCGCGGCGGTCAAACGGTGAATTCCACCAAACAGGCCGAGGCGGGCGTGCGCGCAGGCCGCGAATTGTTGATTTCCGCCGAACAGAGCGTCCTGCTCAATGCGATTACCGCCTATATGGATGTTCAGCGCGACAAGGCCGTTGTAGATCTCAGTAAGAACCAGGTCGAGGTTTTGACCCGCCAGCTACAGGCGACGCAGGACCGGTTTCGCGTGGGAGAAATTACCCGCACCAGTGTTGCGCAGTCCGAAGCGCGCCTCAGCAGCGCCGTTTCAAACCTTACCGCCTCGGAAGCCGCTCTGATCGCCAGCAATTCGGCATATGAGAAAGTAATCGGGCATATGCCCGAGGCGCTTGAGGCGCCACCGCCCTTTCCCGCGCTGCCGCTGACGGAAGAAGAAGCACAATCCCGGGCGCTCGATCGCAATCCACAGTTACGTGCCGCCATCGAGGCGGAACGCGCCTCGGGCCATGCGGTTCGCGTCGAAATCGGCAAACTTCTGCCCGCAATATCGGTGGAAGCGTCGGCCGGACTTGCGCAGGATCAGGGTGTTGAAGGCTTTGCCCAGGATCAGGCAGCCATCACCGCACTGTTTCAGGTGCCCTTGTATGAATCAGGCGCGGTATACGCCGCCGTCCGCCAGGCGCGTGAAATCAACAACCAGCGCAGGCTGGAGGCTGCACAGGCCCGGCGCGTGGTTATCGAAGGTGTCCGTAACGCATGGGAGGCGTTGCGCTCCACCCGCGCACGAATTGTGTCGGATAATGAGGCGGTTCGCGCCAATGAGATCGCTCTCGAAGGCGTCCGCCAGGAAGCCGAGGTGGGTGCGCGCACCACACTCGATGTCCTCGATGCAGAACAGGAACTGCTGAACGCGCGCGTGTCCCTGGTGCGGTCGCATCGCAACGAGGTTGTCGCCGTTTATGGCCTGCTGGGCGCCTCGGGAAATCTGACGGCAAGCGAACTGGGGCTGGCGGTTGCAGCCTATGATCCGGCCGAACATTATAATGAGGTGCGAACGAAACTCATCGGCACACGCGCAGAAACCTCCGTCGAAGCGCCAAAGATGAGTGATGAGGCAATCTCAACGGATTCTGGCGGCAAGTAGGCGTCGAATGTTCTTCGTAGCACGGAGCATATGCGAAGATGACTGAATGAGTGACAACCAGCAGGACGGTCAGCCAGAACCGACAATGGAGGAAATCCTTTCCTCTATCCGGCGTATCATTTCCGATGATGATCAACCGTCAGACGCTCCCGCTGCTGCAAAGGCCGCTGCCCCGGCCCCCAAGGCGGCCGCCCCGGCCGAGTCTGACCCATTCGACGATATCGACATTGAGGCGGAAGCAGAGTCAGAGCCGGAGCCCGCCGAAGAAGATGTGCTTGAACTGACACAGGTCGTCAACGAGGATGGCAGCGTTACCGGTATCGACGAAATAGTTGAAGAGGCAGAGGCCGACGCTGAGCCGGAACCCGAACCGGCATTTGAGGATGATTTTGTTGCAGCTCAAAGCCCGGGGGAAAGTATTCCGCCCGCCCCTTCGGAACCGCCCATCATGGGCGACGCCGCGGCGCATCTGGCTGCTGCCGCGCTCAATCAGCTTGTCGTGGAAATGCCGAAATTTATCGGCATCGGCCAGGGGTTGACACTTGAGGAAATTACCAAGGAATTGCTGCGTCCCATGCTGAAACAGTGGCTGGATGCCTATCTGCCCGGCACTGTTGAACGGCTGGTGCAGGAAGAAATCGCCCTCGTCTCACGCCTGCACCGTTGACCGCAGTATTTTCTCTGTGCAGCGCCAATGGCGCAATGCTATGTGATTAAACACATACTCAGACCCCACCCCGGCCCTCCCCACAAGGGGGAGAGAGAAAGTCTGAATTCGGCGGTAAAGCCCCTCTTCCTGATGGGGAGGGGTTTGGGGTGGGGTGAACAAAAACCATTCCACATCAAACCAAACAATTTCCGCGCTAAAGGCCTCATTCATGCTCGAAAAACATTATCTGCCCGCCAATACCGAACAGCGCATCTATGACGGGTGGGAGGCTGCCGGCGCCTTTCATTGCGGGCAGCAATCAGGTGGCAAAAGCTTTTCCATCGTTATTCCGCCGCCCAACGTCACCGGCAGCCTGCATATGGGCCATGCGCTCAACAATACCCTGCAGGACATTCTGATCCGGTTCGAGCGGATGCGGGGCCGCGATGTGCTGTGGCAGCCGGGCACGGACCATGCCGGTATCGCCACGCAGATGGTCGTGGAGCGCCAGCTGGCGGAACGCCAGCAGCCGGGACGCCGCGACATGGGACGCGAGGCGTTCCTGAAACGGGTGTGGGAATGGAAGGAAGAATCTGGCGGGCTGATCACCCGCCAGTTGCGGCGTCTGGGCGCGTCCTGCGACTGGTCGCGTGAGCGCTTCACCATGGACGAGGGCCTGTCGCGCGCCGTCACCAAGGTCTTTGTGGAGTTGCATAAACAGGGCCTGATCTACAAGGACAAACGCCTGGTCAACTGGGACCCCAAACTGCTGACCGCGATTTCCGATCTGGAAGTAGAGCCGCGCGAAGTAAAAGGCCATCTATGGCACTTCCGCTATCCGCTGGCTGACGGCAAAACGGTAAAATATCCAAGCGCCTTCGACGAAGACGGCAAACCCGTCACATGGGAAGAGCGCGGTTATATTATCGTCGCCACCACGCGCCCCGAAACCATGCTGGGCGATACCGCGGTGGCGGTGCACCCGGATGATCCGCGCTTTGCACATCTGAAGGGCGCACATGTCATTCTGCCGCTGGTGGGACGCCGCATCCCGATTGTGTTCGATGAGCATGCCGACCCGGAACAGGGATCGGGCGCGGTAAAAATAACGCCCGCGCATGATTTCAATGATTTCGAGGTTGGGCGTCGCCACGATCTGCCGCAGATCAATATTTTTGATCAGAATGCACATCTCAACGAAAATGCGCCAGAGGCCTATCAGGGCATGGAACGCCATGCCGCCCGCAAGCAGCTCGTTGCCGATCTGGAAGCGCTGGGCCTCGTGGAGCAGATTGATCCGCACACGCATATGCAGCCGCATGGCGACCGTTCCGGCGTGGTCATCGAACCCTGGTTGACGGATCAGTGGTATGTGGACGCCCATACGCTGGCGCAGCCCGCGATCAAGGCCGTGGAAAGGGACGAAACCGTATTCGTTCCGCGCAACTGGGAAAAAACCTATTTTGAATGGATGCACAACATCCAGCCCTGGTGCATATCGCGCCAGCTCTGGTGGGGGCATCAAATTCCCGCCTGGTATGCGCCGGGCGGAGAGATCTTTGTTGCGGCGACAGAAGCCGAGGCGCTTGCCGCCGCCCGGGAAAAATTCGGCACGGATATTCCGCTGCAACGCGACGAGGATGTGCTCGACACCTGGTTTTCCTCGGCCCTGTGGCCCTTCTCCACGCTGGGCTGGCCAGACGAGACGCCAGAGCTGGCGCGCTATTACCCCACCGATGTGCTGGTCACCGGCTTTGACATTATTTTCTTCTGGGTGGCGCGGATGATGATGATGGGACTGCACTTCATGAAGGAAGTGCCGTTTCGCTCGGTTTATATTCATGCGCTGGTCCGCGACGAAAAGGGCCAGAAAATGTCCAAGTCCAAGGGCAATGTCATCGACCCGCTGGATTTGATAGATCAGTTCGGGGCGGACGCGCTGCGCTTTACCCTGGCGGCGCAGGCGGCGCAGGGCCGCGATATCAAACTGGCCCCCGCGCGGGTAGAGGGGTACCGCAACTTCGTCACCAAGCTGTGGAACGCCGCGCGGTTCAGTGAAATGAACCAATGCCGGCGCGTGGCGGGATTTGACCCCGCCGCCTGCCAACTGGCGCTGAACCGCTGGATCGGCGGCGAACTGGCGCGCGCGCAGACGCAGGTGACAGAGGCCATTGAGGCGCATCGCTATAATGACGCGGCCAATGCGCTCTATCATTTCATCTGGCATGTGTTTTGTGACTGGTACGTGGAATTTTCCAAACCGGCGCTGAGCGGCGGCGACCCGGCTACGCCTAACGGCTACGCCGTGGCGAGTCTCGCCGCGCGTGACGAAACCCGCGCCATGACCGCGTGGATCTTTGATCAGTTGCTGATCCTGCTGCACCCGATCATGCCGTTCGTCACCGAGGAATTATGGGCGCTGACCCGCGAATGGGGCGCGCCGCGCGGCCCGGCTACGCCTGATGGCTACGCCGTGGCGAGCGGCATGCTGATGCTGGCGCACTGGCCGCATGATCTGGACCGCCTGATTGACCCCGCTGCCGATCAGGAAATGGACTGGGTGGTCCGCCTGATCAGCGCCGTGCGTTCGGTGCGTGCCGAACTGAATGTGCCGGCCGGCGCAAAAATACCCCTGCTGATCAAGGACGCGAATGAGGAAAGCCTGAACCGGTTGGAGGCCCATGAAGACGTGATCATCCGGCTGGCGCGGCTGGCGTCGATCACACGCACTGCCTCCAAACCGCCAGAAGGCGCCGTACAGGAGGTGCTGGGCGAAGCCACCCTGATCCTGCCGCTGGCCGATGTGATCAACCTGACGGCGGAACGCCTGCGGTTACAAAAAAGCCTCGACAGGCTGAATGCCGAAATTTCAAAGGCGGAAGGCAAGCTGGCGAATGCGGGCTTCGTCGATCGCGCACCCGCGCATGTCATTGAAACCGAGCGCGAGCGTCTGGCGGAACAGCAGGGGGTGCGGGCCCGCCTGCGTGATGCGGTGGCGCGTCTGACAACAGCTGCGTAAGAAAACCGTCCGGTTATCCCAAACGGCCGTTCTCAATCCAGTTTGCAAGTTCTGGATCAAGCCGCTCGCGCATTACTTTTTCGTATCCGGCCAGTTCCTCGGCGCTGAATATTTCGCGCCACTGCCCGTTTTCGCCTTTATTGAAAAAATTACCCGGCTCTTTCCAGATTCCGGTTTCCGCATCGGGCGCCAGCCTATCGGAATTCTTTTTCATATTTTCAAACTCGGCCGCACGTATCAGGACCGGCCACAGCTTTTCGGCCACCTCGATGCCCAGCGCCGCTGCGACGCGCCGCATCTCACCGCCCAGATCGCGCTTCATGTCGCTGTAATGCATGAAATGCAGATTCGGCAGGTGACGGTAATCCCAGAAGCTTTTTACATAGGGCAGGACGCCAGCGGGATTGTCGGTGGACCCGGCGATGGCCGGCGCGGTGATTTCCTTCAGAAAGCGTTCGCCAACTGTAAGCTTCATTTCCGGCTCACCTGACTTTTCTTCTGGTTTGGCGTTCGCCATGAACTTCTTCAGAAATTCAGGACTGATGTTTCTGCTGTGATTGCCCATGGAAAGGAACGCGTCGCGGGGGTCGCGCCCCACACACAGGTAGGTGGTGTTTTCATAATAGGGCAGACCATCAAACGGCGTATGGGTTTTAATGAAACGGCGATGCGTTTGCGCTTCCAGCTTCGCCAGAACCTTGTCGATCGGGTACAGCAACATGTCCAGCCAGGGTGTGTAATCACTGAGCGGGCGCTCAAACTCCGGTTTCTGAAAAATCAGCAGGGCACAGATCATCTGTGCCCAGGTGGTGCCGCACTTGGCTGGCGTGCACACAAACACATCCCCGTCCCGGGATTTGAAATTCTCCCAGCGCGTGCTGTCCGTAAGGTGGTTTTTGTAAATGGCCGCAGGTTTTTGCGTACGCGTTGCCTGTTGCATTCCTGATCCCTCAAAATGAATTAACTTAGGTTACACCTAACCCGCAGCGCGGCCCATTTCAACCCATCTGACCATTTCCGGGTCGAACCGCTCGCGCATGGTATTTTCATACAAAGACAATTCCTCCGGTCCCAGAACATCGTGCCACTGGCCGGTCACGCCCTTGCTGAAAAAGGCGGCCGGATCGCGCCATATGCCGGTTTTGGCGTCCGGCGCCAGCATGGCTGAATTCTCTTTCATGCTTTCAAATTGCGCCGCTTCAACCAGGCCCGGCCATACAGGCTCCGCCACCTCTATGCCCAGCGCGCCGGCAACACGCCGCATCTCCCCTGCCAGATCGCGTTTCATATCATTGTAATGAAACAAATGAATGTTGGGCAGATGGCGGTATTGCCAGTAACTATTAATGAAAGGCGGCGCCGGCATCATTTGCGGGTCGTTGCTGGCCTCCGGGGTGCCGGGCGCCGTGATCCAGAGGCGGAAGCGTTCGCGTAAATCTTTCACGGGGCGCGATGGGCGCGGGTCGCCCTCCTGCATATAGCTCATCATACGGCGGAAAATTTCCGGGTTTGCATTCGGGCCCTGACTGTCCATCGAAATGAAGGCGTCGCGCGCGTCGCGTCCCACGCACAGATAGGTGACGTCCGGGTAATAGGGCATTCCATCAAACGGCGTATGCGTCTTGATGAAGCGGCGATGGGTTTGCGCCTCCAGCCGTTCAATAACCTCCCCGACAGGCGCGATCTGCATATCAAGCCAAGGCGAATAATCGCTTAGCGGGCGCTCCAGTTTTGGCTTCTGAAAGATCAGCAGCGCACAGATCATCTGAGTCCAGGTGGTGCCGCATTTGGAAGGGGTGCAGATGAAGATATCGCCCTGACGGGGCGTGAACTTGTCCCACCTGCGGCTGTCAAACGCGAAGTTGCGATAGACGTGCGGAGCTTTTTGCTGTCGTGCAGGCTGGTTCATTTGTTTCTCATTCAATAATTTTCCATTCTCAATTTATCGCGCAAAGCGGCGTCCCCCCACAATCAAGCTCGCCAAAAACATGACCAGCGCGGCCAGAACAATAGAGGGTCCGGAAGGGGTGTCAAACAGCAGTGAACCATACAGGCCCCCCGCCACGGCCGCGGCCCCGATCAGCGCCGCAAGCACCGCCATTAATTCCGGGCTATTCGAAAAGCGCCGGGCAGTTGCTGCCGGGATCAGCAGCAATGAAGTGATCAGCAAGACCCCGGTAATTTTCATTGCCGCCGCTATCAAAAAAGCAATCAGCAGCAGAAAGCCGCCACGCACCGCCGCCACCCTCACCCCTTCGGCACGCGCCAGTTCTTCATGCACGGTCATGGCCAGCAGCGGCCGCCACAACGCGATCAGCATCGCCAGCGCCACACCGCCGCCGCCCAGAATCCAGACAATATCCATCATCGAAACAGACAGCAGATCGCCAAACAGATAGACCATCAGATCCAGTCGGATGCCCTGCATCAGACTAAGCGCCACCATGCCCAACGACAGGGCGGAATGCGATAAAATCCCCAGCAGGGTGTCGCTAGCCAGCTTGCGGCTTGTCCCCAGGCCCGCCAGAATAAGCGCCAGAATAATGCTGACGGCCAGCACACCCAGCGTAGGATCGGTGCCCAGCAACAGGCCCAGCGCCACCCCCAGCAGGGCCGAATGGGCCATCGTGTCACCAAAATAGGCCATGCGCCGCCAGACGATGAAACAACCCGCCGGCCCCGCCACCAACGCCACCCCGATACCCGCCACCATTGCGCGGGTGAAAAAATCAGTGATCATGCGCCAGACCGTCGTGGGCATGGGCCTTCATGCGCATGATCCAGCGGTGCCACATCGCCAGACAAAGTGTGCACATGATCATGGCCATGAGGGCCGTGGGCGTACAGCGCAAACGCCTGCGCGGCGCGCGGGCCAAACAGGCGCAGATATTCCGGGTCTTGCGCCACCATGGCGGGTGTGCCGGCACAGCACAGATGCTGGTTCAGGCACAGCACGCGGTCAGTGGCCGCCATCACCAGATGCAAATCATGCGACACGATCAGTATGGCGCAGCCCCGGCGTTTCCGTATGTCCCCGATCAAACGGTACAGTTCCGCCTGGCCGCCAAAATCCACCCCCTGCACCGGCTCATCCAGCACCAGAAGGTCCGGATTGGACAGCAGGGCGCGAGCCAGCAGCACCCGCTGCAATTCGCCGCCCGACAGCGTCTGCACCTGCGCTGCCGCAAGATGCGCCACCCCGGTCTCCGTCAAGGCCGCCTCGATCTCGTTGCGGGTTGCCCGATGGGTCAGGGTCATCAGCCTGTCCACCCGCAACGGAAGAACCGGATCAATGGTGAATTTCTGCGGAAGATAGCCAATCCGCAACCCGGCCCGGCGGCGCACGACCCCCTTATCAGGCCGCAGCAGGCCCAGCAATACCCGCACGAGGCTGCTTTTACCCGCCCCGTTAGGCCCGATCAGGGTAATGATTTCACCCAGTCCGATGGTTAAATCGACATGCGCCAGAATGCGCCGCCCCCCCAGGCTGAGATTGATCCCGGAGGCCCCGATCAGCTCCATAATATCTTGTGTCATACCCAACCGTTGATCTGTTACTTACGTCCCTGCAATGCCATAATAAGGTGCGGAAGGCGATCCCAAAGCAGTATTGTGGGGCAAATCAATCAATGGAACGGGGTCATACGAGCGCCCCCAGTTCACGGTTCAGGAGGTAATAATGAAAGTAGACGGCGAACTGCCCATGGGAATGGGAAAAATCACGGAACGTATTGTCCAGCTCGAGGCAGCAGGCTTTAACGGGGCGCAATCGGTGGAAACCGGGCATGACCCGTTTCTTCCCCTGATGCTGGCTGCCGAGCATAGCAAGAAGATAGAACTGATCACGGCTATCGCCGTCGCTTTTGCCCGTAATCCGATGAACATGGCCGCCGTTGGCAATGATCTGAACGATTTTTCACAGGGCCGTTTCATCATGGGCATCGGCTCGCAGATCAAAGCGCATATCGAAAAGCGCTTTTCCATGCCATGGTCGCACCCTGCCCCGCGCATGCGTGAAATGATCCTGGCGATGCGGGCCATCTGGGCCAACTGGTATGACGGCGTGCCGCTGAATTTCCGGGGCGAGTTCTATTCGCACACCCTGATGACGCCGGTGTTTACACCAACCCCCAGTAAATTTGGCGCACCGCGCGTTTTCCTGGCGGCGGTTGGTCCGATGATGACCGAGGTGGCGGCGGATGTCGCTGACGGCATTATGGTGCATCCGATGACTTCCGTAAAATATCTCAAACAGATGACGTTGCCCATCGTCGACGCGGGCCTGAAAAAACGCGGCCGTGCGCGCAACACGTTCGAGCTGTCTTATCCGGTGTTCATCGTTTCAGGACAGAACGAAAAGGAATTTGCTGAAAGCAAGAAGGCCGTCAAACAGCGCATCGCCTTTTACGGATCGACGCCCGCCTATCGCGGTGTTCTCGATATGCATGGCTGGAGCACATTACAGCCTCAACTGAACCTGATGTCCAAACAGGGCAAATGGGTCGAAATGGGCGACCTGATCGATGACGAGATGCTGGACATTTTTGCCGTGGTAGGCGAGCCGTATGAAATCGTGCCGATGCTCAAAAGCCGCTATTCGGGACTGGTAGACCGGTTCAGCCTCAGCTTCGGCTTCGTACCCCCCGAAAAGCGCCCGGCGCTGATCAGGGAACTGGCGGCGTAAACTCATTCATCAAGGAGAAAGCATATGAAATTAGGCATGACGCTTGGTTATTCCGGCGGAAAATTTGAAAATCAGGTCGAGCTGGTGCGGCAAGGGGAAAGCCTCGGCTTTGACAGCGTCTGGACAGCCGAAGCCTGGGGGTCAGACGCCGTTTCTCCCGCCGCCTGGCTGCTGGCCAGCACCACCAAGATCAATGTGGGCACCGCCATCATGCAGCTGTCGGCCCGCACGCCTGCCATGGCGGCGATGACCGCCATGACCATGACAGCAATGTCCGGCGGCCGTTTTATCATGGGCATTGGCCCTTCCGGCCCGCAGGTGATCGAGGGCTGGCACGGCGAGGCGTATGGACGCCCGCTGACCCGCACCCGCGAATATATCGAGATCATCCGCAAGATTCTGGAGCGCAAGGAAGCGCTGGTGCATGACGGCTATCATTATCATATTCCCTTTACCGGGCCGGGATCGACCGGGCTGGGCAAGCCGCTGAAAAGCATTCTGCACGGCGATCCGACTCTGAAAATTGTCACCGGGGCGATTTCGCCTGCTGGCGTGGCCGTCGCCGCAGAGGTGGCGGATGGCTTTATCCCGGTCTTTATGAACCCGGACCGGTTCGACGTGTTCGATGGCGCCATCAAGGAAGGTTTTGCCAAGGCGGCTACCAAAAAGAGCCTCGATAGTTTTTCCATCATGCCGTTCGTGAATGTGATCATCGGCGATGATCTGGAAAAGTGCCGCATCCCCGTAAAGAATATGCTGGCGTTATACATTGGCGGCATGGGCGCGCGGGACAAGAATTTTTACAATGATTACGCCAAACGGCTTGGCTATGAAGCCGAAGCCAAACAGATCCAGGACCTCTATCTTGACGGCAAGAAAGCCGAGGCCACAGCCAAGGTGCCGGACAAGCTCTGCGATGAGGTGGCGCTGCTGGGACCGGCTGACCGGGTAAAGGACCGTTTGCAGGCCTATATTGCCGCTGGAAAGAAGAACCACATCTCCTCGCTGCTCGCCGGGGCGCCCAACGCCGCCAGCATGCGGCTATTGGCCGAATCGGTTCTATAAGGGCAGTGTAACGATCCCGTTTGATATGGATCTTTTGCTGTGAATATTATTGAGAATGTACTGGAGCGGCTGCTGTTCGGCAGCCGCTGGTTGCCGACGCCCCTGTATATTGGTCTGGTTCTTTCGATCGTCCTGCTGCTAATCAAATTCGCCAATGAGTTTTCCTCGCTGGCGGGCGGGATCATGACCGCGAGCGGCGATGAGGTCATAATCGGCATCCTGTCCCTCATCAACATTACCCTGATCGCCAATCTGCTGATCATCATCGTCTATGCGGGTTATGAAAATTTTGTCTCCAAACTGCATGCGGGAGATCATGTGGACCGCCCGGACTGGATGGGGCAAGTGGACTTTTCCGACCTGAAGATCAAGGTCATCGGTTCAATCGCCGCCATATCCGCATCGAACTGCTGAAAGCGTTTATGTATTCAGAAAGATTGAGCGATACACAGCTTAGCTGGAAGGTGGGCATTCATCTGACCTTTGTAGCCTCCGGCGTGCTGTTCGCCCTTATGGACCGCCTAAATCCCAAGCACATGAACGGAAACCCTTGAGTGATCCCGCCTTGCGCACCATATCCTCATAACTGCTGGCTAGCCCACGGTTTAAGGATTGAGTAATTTTCAGGGGCGCGACATGGCATGAATTTAACGAGCGCATCGCAGCGCCCCCATGATGAGATGGAAACCGGCCTGGACTTGTCGGCCGCCGCCCACTTGCGGCCCGCTAACGAAATTTTAAGTGAATTGGATGTGACCGCCGCAGCGGGCCTCAACAGCCTTGAGGCTGCCCAGCGACTCAACCAGTTTGGCTGGAACCGGTTGACCGAAAAACCACGCAGGGCAAGCTGGCTGCTGTTTGTCGACCAGTTCAAAAGCTATCTGATCGTTGTGCTGATGTTTGCCGCCGTGCTGGCCGGCATTGTGGGCGACTTTACCGACGCCCTGGTCATTCTGTTTGTCATCCTGCTGAATGCGTTTCTTGGCTTTCAACAGGAGCAGCGCGCCGAACAAAGCCTTTCCGTTTTGAAGAAAATGCTCGCCACCTCCTGCCGGGTGCGGCGCGGCGGCGTCGCCATGGAGATCCCCGCAGACGAACTGGTGCCGGGCGACATCGTTCTGCTGGACGCGGGAAGCCGCGTTCCCGCCGATGGCCGTCTGGTACAGGCGACAACACTGGAAATCGACGAATCGCTCTTTACCGGTGAATCCGTTCCGGTCACCAAGACCGCCGAAATGGTCTGCGACGTCAAAATCCCTCTGGCCGAGCGCGCCAATATGGCTTTCATGAACACCTGAATTACCCGCGGGCGCGGCGAATGCGTGGTCATTGCCACTGGCATGCAAACACAGACCGGCCATATCGCACAGATGATGGCGTCGGCCGAAACCGAAATGACGCCCCTGCAGGTGCAGCTGGACTCGGTGGGAAGGCGGCTGGCGTTACTGGCGGGTGCAGTCGCAGTTCTGCTTCTCGTGTGGGGGCTGGCGCGGGGCGAACCCTTGATGGACACGCTGCTGACGGCGGTGGCGCTGGCGGTGGCGGCCATTCCCGAGGGGCTGCCTGCGGTGGTAACGGTTACGCTGGCAATGGGCATGCATTTTATGGCGCGCCGTCAGGCAATCGTGAAGCAGCTTGCCTCGGTAGAAACCCTGGGCTGTACGACGGTAATATGTTCCGACAAAACCGGCACACTGACGCTGAACCAGATGATGGTGCGATCCTTCCATTTTCTCGGCCGCCGCTTTTCCGTAAGCGGTGTCGGTTATGAAATGGCGGGAACGATCATCACTGATGACGGCGGCCCCCTGCCCGACCTTATGGCGCTGCTGAAGCCGGCAGCGCTGTGCACGGATTGCGCCGTAACGGATGGCAAGGTGTCCGGCGACCCGATGGAGGGCGCACTGCTGGTAATCGCTGCCAAGGGTGGCGTCAATTGCATGGAACTGCACGTACAGCTCCCCCGTACCGCCGAGATTCCTTTTGATTCCACACACAAATTCATGGCGACCTTTCACCGTCAGGGGAATGTGGTGCGGCTGTACGTGAAGGGCGCGCCAGAGGTCCTGCTTCCGCTGTGCAGTATGGCCCTGACCAACAACGGCGTCGCGGCGCTGGCTCCTCAAGCCATCATGACGGAAGTGGAACGCATGGCGGCCCAGGCTTCGCGCGTTCTGGCGGTGGCCAGCCGTGACGTGCCCCTGGAAGAATTTGATATGTGTGGCGATCACGTTGCGCTGGTGCAGGGACTGACTTTTCTGGGCATCGTTGGCCTGATGGACCCGCCGCGCAAGGAAGCCCGCGAGGCGATCGCCCTATGCCATCGCGCGGGCGTTCAGGTGAAGATGATTACCGGCGATCACAAGCTGACTGCCGCGGCTGTTGCCGCCGAACTGGGTATAGAAGGTGATATCCTGACCGGCGCGGAGCTGGAAAGCATGAGCCTGGAGCATTTGGCCGAGCGTGTGGAGCAGGTTGGAATTTTTGCCCGGGTGGCGCCGGAGCCAAGGTTAAGATTGTGCAAGCCCTGAAACGTAATAACCACGTCGTGGCGATGACGGGTGATGGCGTCAATGACGCGCCCTCGCTCAAGGCCGCAGATATTGGCATCGCCATGGGTATCACAGGCACCGATGTCGCCAAGGAGGCGGCAAATATGGTGCTGACCAATGATAATTTCGCCACCATTGTGGACGCCGTGATCGAAGGGCGGCGCATCTACGACAATATTGTCAAATTTCTGCGTTTCCAGGTCTCCACCAATGCGGGTGCGATTTTCACACTGTTGCTTGCGCCGCTTCTCGGGCTCCCGGCGCTATTCACCGCGCTGCAAATTCTGCTCGTCAACATCATCATGGATGGCCCGCCCGCGATGGCGCTGGGGCTTGATCCCGCCAATCCAAACCTGCAGGATGCGCCACCGCGCCATCCGGATGAACGGGTCCTGTCTTGGAGGCGTCTGGCGGTGATCGGTTTTTACGGGGCCATCATGGCGGCCGGGACATTGCTGATGCTGGCTTATGGCGAGGCGACGGGGGGGGGAACCAGCGCGCCACGACCCTGGCGTTCACCACGTTTGTGCTGTTCCAGTTCTGTAACGCCTTCAATGTCCGTTCGGAAACAGGTTCCGTCTTTGGGCACAATTTCACCAGCAACTGGAAATTATGGGCTGCGCTGGCGGCTGTGGTTGGTTTTCTAGTGTTGATCATAAACTGGCCGGTTGCACAGCAGATTTTCCATATGCGCCCGCTCAGTGCGCTGGACTGGCTGTTTGCCTCTTCGATTGCCCTATCCATTGTTTTGATCGAAGAGGCGCGGAAACTTCTGGTGGCCCGGCTGGGGCGCGGCAAAACTATCTGAGGCCGTTTCTTCGATGCATCCTGTGTCACAGACACCTGCAGGAGCGAGCGAAGAAATCCCAGCACTAGAGTCTGTTTCACCTAATTTGAAGTGTGAGAAATCTTCGGCCTGTCACCCCGGAACCCGGCTACGCCCGAGCGACCCGCTGCGCCAGCGCGGCGAGAGCTCCTGCTTCGCCGTGGCGAGTAAATCCGGGGTGACAGGCTGAAGTTCTGGCATGGACAAACCTAAAATCATTCTGCTCTGGGAAATATCCAGATGTACCGGAGCGCAACCATCATCATGTCAGACGAAGCACCGGCAACAGGGTCTGGAGCAATTTTGTGCTTTTTGTTTGAACCCCCGGTTCAACCTAAAAACATTTTGCTTCAGGGAAACGGCGCAAGTACAGCCAGTCTCAACCTGCCGGTGACAAAGGGAGGCCAGTGGCAAAGACCGGCAGGTTTGTTGTCACCTGCGAACCTTCACTACTGGCCTTGATACCCGTATTAGATCCAGCCGATTAAATGGAAGCGGCTGACGTCACGGTTAGTGACTGATTACTTCTTGCTGGCGGGCCTCTTCACCGCTGCTCTTTTCATCGCAGGGCGCTTCATGGAAGCCTTTTTCGCCGCCGGCTTCTTTTTCGCTGCTGGCTTCTTAGCCGCAGCCTTTTTCGCCGCAGGCTTTTTTACGGCAGCTTTTTTCGCCGCAGGCTTCTTGGCCGCAGCCTTTTTCGCCGCAGGCTTCTTCACTGCGGCTTTTTTTGCCGCAGGCTTCTTCGCCACGGCGGCTTTGGTCGTCTTACGGACGGTTGATTTCTTTTTAACCGCCTTTTTAACTTTAGTCATAGCCATGTTCAGTCCTCTCTAGTGTTTGGGACATAGCTAACCAATGTCCCGGTGAAAACAATGCGCTGCACTCTTACTAGCAGGCCTGTCAGGGCCCGCCATCGCCGATCGAAGCATCCACCGACCCAATCCCTCTATTTTGGCCATCGAGTAGAACCAAAATCCGGAATCGATGTTCCTGCCTCAACAGCTTCCGCCTCCGAAGCTGTATTAGTCCCCGCGCCTGGCACATTCCGAAGACCGGTCTATCCGTCTTCTTTTTGCCTAACCGGCGCGGGTCAACGATTCAACCAATGATTCGTAATCTAATTAATAAAACCTTCCGTCAATAAAAATGTTCACTTATTACTTGCCTATTACTTTAACCCGGTCAGAGAACGACTCTTCCGGCCCAATTTCCACCTTGCGCGCCGTGCCAGCCAGACGTTTGCATGTCCGAATGGCCCTTCTGCTTCCTGTGGCTGGCGGATACCCCTGTCCTTTTATGTCCGGTGAACAGGACTTCAATTTATCCACCCAAGCCACCATCCCGCAATTTTCTTCATACAGATAATCATCTGCGTACTGCACATATCTGCACAAACTTGATACACGCATTACTATAGACACGAACATTAACGGCGTTATTTACCAATAAACTCTTAACAAGACAGCCAATAAGTGAGGATTTTAGCGCTTCTCAGAGTGTTCAAGAAATTTCCGGACCGCACCGGTCCCCGCTTCAGAACACTGGCCGCCCGCCGTCCTGAACGATTGATCGCCGCATCGAGAAAGCCCGGCCAAATGAAATCCGCGCCAGGTCATGGCTTGAAAAATCAGGGAATCCCGCGCATTTATTGCGCTTCACAGGTTCATTCTGCCAGAATCGGCAGCCCCAATGGAGGCAGACGGATCACTGATCAATAGTATAAACGGGGACTCGCGTTAGACTGCCAGAGCCAGCGAAACAGGCAGGTGCGGTTTACAGGCAACACCTCCAAAGATATTTTCGCACGCCTAATAAAAATGCTGATTGCATGCACTTTTAGATCGTCTGATTCGTCCCGATAAGACAGCGCGTGTCACGCTCCGCCGAGTCGGGTGACGTCTTCCAAAGGCTCCGCAGGCGCTGTGCGCCGAGGAAAATAAACGCCTCAGAGACCAAACTTTTGCCGTAGAGCATCATTCAGCATCTGCGGATTGGCTTTTCCGCCCGTCGATTTCATTACCTGGCCAACGAACCAGCCCAGCAGTCTATCCTTGCCGCCCTTTACCTCTGCCACCTTGTCCGGGTTCGCCGCCATCACCGCATCAATGGCCGCGTCGATGGCGCCTGTATCGGTCACCTGCTTCAAACCGCGCTCCAAAACAATGGCTTCGGGATCGCCGCCAGAAGAAAACATAATCTCGAACACATCCTTGGCCAGACGGCCTGACAAGGTCTGATCTGCCAGCAAATCCAGCAGGCGGCCAAGCGCCGCAGCCGAAACCAGCGATGTTTGGATGGTCAGGCCCGCTTCGTTGAGCGCGCCGTACAAATTGGTGATCACCCAGTTAGCCGCCATTTTGGCGTCCCTGCCCTTTGCCACCTGCTCGAAATATTCCGCTGTTTCGCGGTCGGCCACCAATATGCTGGCGTCATAGGCCGACAGCCCGTAAGCCGACATGAAGCGCGCTTTCTTGGCGTCGGGCAGTTCGGGCAAGCCTTTCGCGATGTCATCCACCCAGGCCTGAGTAAATTCCAGCGGCAGCAGATCGGGATCCGGAAAATACCGGTAATCGTGAGATTCTTCTTTGGATCTCATTGACCGGGTTTCACCTTTAACCTGATCATAGAGCCGGGTTTCCTGATGAATCGAACCGCCTTCTTCAAGTATTTCGATCTGCCTGCGCGCCTCATATTCAATAGCCTGGCGGATAAAGCGCATGGAATTGATGTTTTTGATCTCGCACCGCGTGCCCAGTGGCCGGCCCGGCTTGCGAACCGACACGTTGATGTCCGCCCGCATTGAGCCTTCCTGCATGTTACCGTCACAGGTGCCGAGGTAACGCAAAATGGTGCGCAGTTTTTCCAGATACAGAGTCGCCTCCTCAGCCGAACGTATGTCGGGCTGCGAGACAATCTCCATCAGCGCCACGCCAGACCGGTTCAAATCCACATAGGACATGCTGGGATGCTGGTCGTGCAGGCTTTTGCCCGCGTCCTGTTCCAGATGCAGCCGCTCTATGCGCACCACGCGCACGCCGCCATCCGGTAAATCCACCCGCACCTCACCCCGCCCGACCACCGGATAGGTAAACTGCGAAATCTGATAGCCCTGCGGCAGATCCGGGTAAAAATAATTCTTGCGATCAAACACAGAACGCAAATTGATCTGGGCGTTCAGTCCAAGCCCTGTCCGCACCGCCTGCGCCACACAGAATTCGTTAATCACCGGCAGCATGCCAGGCATGGCCGCATCGACGAGGCTGACATGTTCGTTGGGCTCGCCGCCAAAATCGGCGGGCGACCCGGAAAACAGTTTGGCCTTTGAGGAAATCTGCGCGTGCACTTCCATGCCGATGATCAGTTCCCATTCACCCGTGGCGCCAGTGAGGTACCCCCCCTTTTCACCGTGCCTGGCGTCGTATATTTCCTGAACGGACATGATTAGGTTCTCCACCATTGTGCCGGCCGCGCGGTGAAGGCCGCCGCCCCTTCCAGGACGCCCGCCGTGCGCAATACGGTTTCTTCATCAAACGCCTTGCCCAGCAGTTGCAGTCCCAGCGGCAGGCCATCCTCCGACAATCCGGCCGGAACGGAAATTCCCGGAATCCCCGCCAGATTGGCGGGCACCGTAAAAACATCGTTCAGGAACATGCCGATCGGATCATCATTGCGTTCGCCCAGGGCAAATGCAGGCGTGGGCGTTGACGGGGTTAAAATCACATCCACTATTTCAAATGCAGCCTTAAAATCATTGGCGATCAGGGTTCGCACCCGCTGGGCGCGCAAATAATAAGCATCATAATAGCCCGCCGACAACACATAGGTCCCGATCAGAATCCGGCGTTTCACCTCGGCCCCGAAACCGGCGCCGCGCGAGCGTTCATAGGTCTCCGTTAAATCCTTTCCGGTGACCCGCAGGCCAT
Source organism: Alphaproteobacteria bacterium (assembly GCA_009693835.1). GTDB lineage: Bacteria > Pseudomonadota > Alphaproteobacteria > UBA11222 > UBA11222 > UBA11222. The sequence continues at coordinate 11,237 of SHWM01000001.1, read as the reverse complement.
AGCGCATGCCATCATAGCGCGCCAGATTGGAAGAGGCTTCCGCCGGGGCCACAATATAATAGGCGGGCAAGGCATATCTGGTATGCGGCAGGCTGATTTCAATGATCTCGGCCCCTGCGTCCTGCAGCCATCTTGCACCCTGGCGCCACATCGCTTCGATGCCCTGCGGCATGCCATCCACCCGGTACTCGGCCGGTATGCCAACACGCAGGCCTTTTATATTCCCCGTCAGGGCCGCCTCATAATCGGGCACCGCACGATCCACACTGGTTGAATCTTTGGGATCATGCCCCGCCATGACAGCCAGAAGGATGGCCGTATCCCGCACATTGCGCGCCATCGGACCCGCCTGATCGAGCGAGGAGGCAAACGCGACGATACCCCATCGCGAACAGCGGCCATAGGTGGGCTTCAGCCCGACAATGCCGGTGAACGCCGCTGGCTGGCGGATCGAGCCGCCAGTATCCGTACCTGTCGCCGCCAGGCACAAACCCGCCGCAATCGCCGCGGAGGACCCGCCGCTGGAGCCGCCCGGCACCAGTTTGGCAGTATCGCCCGTGCGCCGCCAGGGATTGAGCACCGGCCCATAATAGCTGGTCTCATTGGATGAACCCATGGCGAATTCATCCAGATTAAGCTTGCCCAGCATGACCGCGCCTGCATTCCACAGATTGGCGGTGACGGTAGATTCATAGGCCGGGATAAAGCCGTCCAGAATGTGGCTGGCGGCCGTGCTGAGCACATCTTTCGTGCAGAACAGATCCTTGACGCCCAGGGGTATGCCTTCCAGCGGCCCGGCCGTTCCTGCCGCAAGACGCGTGTCCGAGGCCCGCGCCATGTCCCGCGCCCGGTCCGGAGTTTCGGTGATGAAACAGTTCAACGGCTGGCCGGCCGTCATTGCGGCCAGATAGGCGTCGGTCAGTTCCAGCGCGCTGAACCGCCTTGCGCGCAGCCCATCGCGCGCCTCGGCCAGGCTGAGATCCGTCATATCCGTCATGCGGCGTTCCTATTCGACGACTTTGGGAACGACGAAAAAACCATGCTCGGTCAGGGGCGCGTTGCGCAGCACCGCCTCCTGCATATGGCCATCGGTCACAATGTCGGATCGTTTTTTCAGGGCCGTTTGCGCCGCACTGGTCATGGGTTCAACCGAACCGGTGTCGACTTCGTTCAATTGTTCGGCCCATCCGAGAATAATATTCAGTTCTTTCGCCATTGGCTCCAGCATTTCATCCGCGATGGCCAGCCGCGCCAGTTTTGCGATGCGCCGGACGGTATCTGTATCAACACTCATATCTGCCCTGATCTGGTTCTATTAACTCCGGGCGGAACCTATCATGACCGCCAGATGCGTGAAAGTAGGTTTGACAGCCCGCGATCCTTACCCATACTGCGGGGATGCCCCTTTCCCCTGACATCACTGCATTCAAGGCCGGACTTGAACCCGCCCGGCGCCTGCTGGGCCTGGACGCGGGCGAAAAGACGGTTGGGCTAGCCTTGTCGGATGTCGGCCTGATGATCGCCACCCCGATGCAGACCCTGCGCCGGGGGAAATTCACCGCCGATCTGCAAAAGCTTGCCGCCATTATTGCGGAACAGAATGTGGGCGGCCTTGTCATCGGCCTGCCCATGAACATGGATGGCAGCGAAGGCCCGCGCGCCCAGTCCGTCAGGCAATTTGTGCGCAATATTCTAAAGCAGCTGGACCTGCCGATCGTGCTGTGGGACGAGCGTCTGTCAACCATGGCTGTCACACGGATTTTGATAGACGCGGACGCCAGCCGCGCGCGGCGCGCAGAACTGGTCGACAAGATGGCCGCCGCCTATATTCTGCAGGGCGCGCTCGACCGCATGGCGCAGGGCTGAAGATGAACAATGAATTAATCGCCATGGTGCAGCGGTTCGAGCATCTTGGCCGTACCGCAGGGCATTTGTTGCGGCAGTTCAATGAGCTGCATTGCCTTACCAGCGCTGCGGCCCTGAGTTTCACCACCCTGTTGGCGATCGTGCCGCTGGCCGCCATTGGTCTGGCGGTGCTGGCTGCGTTTCCGGTCTTTACGGACGCTGGCGGCCTGCTGACAGAGTTTGTGCTCAGAAACTTTACCCCGGACGCAGGCGGCGTCATTCAGAAAACTTTCGATACACTGGTGCGCAATACAAATAATATTACCGGCTTCGGCATCCTGTTCCTGATCCTTACCTCTTTCATGCTGCTCTATGAGGTGGAAACGGCGTTCAGCCAGATCTGGCAGGTGCAGGAAAAGCGCACCCTAATGGCGCGCATGACCATTTTCTGGACGGCCATGTCGTTGGGCCCCGTGATCATCGGATTGGGTTTAACTGTGTCGGCGCCGTTCTTCGCATATTTTCCGTCGGGCGATGGCGCGGCGGCGCAGTCTATTGGACTACTGGCGTATTTGCTGCCGCTGGCGCTGGAGATCACCGGATTCGGGTTGCTGTATCTGGCGCTGCCGAATGTGCAGGTCAGGTTTGGCCATGCGGCGATCGGGGGCATCGTTGCAGGACTGATGTTCGAAGCGCTGAAGTCCGGTTTTGGAATTTATATCCGCAATTTTTCTGCCTACGACGCCATCTATGGCGCGCTGTCGGCGCTGCCGGTGTTTTTGATCTGGACCTATCTGTCGTGGGCGGTGATTTTGTTTGGCGGGGTGGTGGCGGCCGAAATGCCCAAACTGGGAGACCCGCGTGATCATTCGTGACGCCACCCAGGCCGACCTGCTGGGTATTCTCTCCATCTATAATGAGGTGATCATCAACACGACCGCTGTATATGCGCACGATCAGGTAACGCTTGCGGATCGCACATCCTGGCTGGAGGGGCATCAATCACAGGGCTTCCCGGTTTTTGTCGCGGTCGAAGGTGATGAAGTGTTGGGCTTCGCGTCGTATGGCGAGTGGCGCCATTCAGGGGCGGGATATAAACTCACTGTCGAGCATTCCGTTCATGTCAAAGCCGGGCTACGCGCAACCGGCATCGGTCGCCAATTGATGCAACGCCTGATCCTTGCTGCTCAGACAGCGGGCCTGCGTGTGATGATCGGGGCGATTGACGCCGCCAATGACGCCTCAATCAAATTTCACGAGCAGCTTGGTTTCAAATCCGTCGCGCATTTTCACGAAGTCGGCTTCAAATTCAACCGCTGGCTGGACCTGGTGTTCATGCAGCGGATTATTGAGGGGAGATGAAACGGGGTGGGCTAAGTGGAATCGTCCTAGGACTGTTCGGCCATCGATACTGTGACCTCCCCGCTTTTGAAAACGGAAGAAGGGAACAATCCCCTTTCCCTAACCCTCAAGCAAACTGTCAACATCCGTGCGCAGGGCTTTGGCGATGGCGCGCAGGATGTCGATGCTTCCCCTGCGCTTACGGCCTTCAATCTGGGTCAGATAGGGGCGTGCAATCCCAGCTTTTTCAGCCAGCGCCGCCGCCGTCATCCCGCGATGGATGCGCCATGCCCGCACCGGATGGGCGCCGCCGATTATGGCGTGCACGACTTCGCCGGGGACAAGCAACTCCTTACGCGCCTTGACGCGAGCCAGGACAGACTTCGTATCCTGAATGTCCTGCGCATCTTCCTTCGTCTCTATAATGGCGAGCATGCGCTTATATTCTGCAAGCGGCAGCACAGCCATTTTCTTGCCATTCTCGGTGATAATATGGGCATTACGCATCGTCGCCTTCCTCAATTGTAAATGCCGCTGCGATAGCCCACTTTCAAGACCATCAAAACAACACCATCTTCAGTAAAAATCACCCGGTAGCTGCCAACGCGCAGCCGCAGCGTGTTCGCGCCTTTCAGCTTTTTGACCTGATTGGCGAGGCTTGCCGGATCCGTGGCGTACTGATCAACCTTTGCGAGGATTAGTTGCGCCGGTTTCCGGGCGATGCCAGATAGCTGCTTTAACGCGGTGCTGGTATAGATGACCTTCACAAAGTATATGTAGCAATATGCTACATTAAAGTCAAGGGTCCCACGGAACCTGCCCCTTGACAAACGCGCCACATGTAGCCACAATCTTCCCATGACCACCGTATCCATCCGCGACGCGAAAAACCGCCTCACTGAGCTTGCCCGTCAGGTCGAGAAAGGGGAGACCATTACTGTCACGCGCAATGGCCGGCCGGTCTTTGATCTGGTCCCGCATCGCAAGCGTAGCGGGCTGCGGCTTGAGGCAATCGACGAGTTCATGGAAAAGCATGGCGTCACGAGCATCGTTCCCTATATAGCGGACGATTTCGACGCTCCTTTGCCCGAAGATTTCCTGCTGCATCGATTGCCGCCTGATGCATGAGGCTGCTGTTAGACACCCACATCCTGCTGGCCATGATAGAAAGCCGGGCTGAAACGTTCGCTACGGGAATCCAGAATCTGATTAAAGACGCCACGGCGGAGCACCATGTGAGCGTGGTCAGCCTTTGGGAAATTGCCATCAAATGGCGATTGGGGAAAATACGGATCACGCCCAGCCTCAACACGTTGCCGGAGCTGATAGATGGAATGGGAATTGAGCTGATCCCGATTGCTGCAAACCACGCACTGGCCACTGTCGAGCCGGAACCCCTGACGCGCGATCCTTTTGACCGGCTGCTGCTGGCGCAATGTCAAATCGAGGATTTGCGGCTGGTGACGATTGACCGGGCGCTTGTTGGGCACCCGCTGGCAGCCAAAGTCACATGACCCGTAAACCCATTACCGGATACTGGCGTGCCCTGATGCCCCGCACCCGATGCTTATAATTTCTGCACTGCTGCCGGTTTTTCTGCTCATTGCTCTGGGCTGGGGCATCCGGCGCACGGGCTTTCTTGACGCAACGGCCTGGCCGCCGATGGAACGGCTGATCTATTTCATCCTGTTTCCCAGCCTGCTGGTGCAGAACCTCGCCACCGCCGATCTGGGCGGCATTGATTTTGTGCCCATGGGGGCGGCGCTGTTAAGCGCGATATTTATCATGAGCGGAGGTCTGAGCCTGCTGCGCTCCCGGTTACGGCTCAGCGGCCCGGAATATTCCAGCCTGTTTCAGGGAGCCGTGCGCTGGAACGGATTTGTCGGCATCGCCGCCGCCAGCAGTCTATTCGGGGCCGCCGGACTGGCGCGAATGGCCATCGCCATTTCCCTTATGGTACCCACGGTGAATTTACTCAGCATCTATGTCCTGACCCGCCATGCCAGTACGGAGACCGCTAACCTGCGCAGCGCGCTGATTGCCGTCATTCGCAATCCGCTGATACTGGCCTGCCTGAGCGGCATCGTGCTGAATATCGGCGGGATCGGCCTGGCGCCGCTCGTTAACGACACGTTGAAGGTGCTCGGCGGCGCGGCGCTGCCGCTGGGCTTGCTCGCGGTCGGGGCGGCGCTTGATCTATCGAATATGCGGCAGTTCGGCGGGACGGTCTTTCTGGGGACGGCGCTCAAAATGCTGGGCATGCCGGTTCTGGTCGCCAGTACGGCCTGGCTATTCGGGGTTCAGGGGCTTACCCGCGATGTCGCCATTCTGTGCGCCTCGGTTCCGGGCGCGACGTCGGCCTATATCCTGGCGCGTCAACTGGGCGGCGACGCCCCCATGATGGCCAGCATGATTACAGCCAGCACGGTCTCGGCGCTGGTGACCATGCCGCTGATTCTGGCGCTGTTTATCTAGTCATCGTCCTCATCGGGCAGGTCTTCTTCCAGGATCGCCATATGAAAATTATAGCATAGATCGCCATCTTCCTTGTCGCGGCTGACGACAGCGATGAATTCCTCGCCCAGAAAGACCTCCACCGAATCCTTGGTCGCCGTCTTGGGGTCTAGGAGAATTCTCTGGTTACCCAATGTGTCGCGCAGATATTTCTGCACCAGTTGTATTTCATTCTTGTTCATCCGGGGGCCCTCCATTCGGCTTTTGTCCTGATGTGTTATCAGAGGATGCATAATATGGCTATCAAAGAGCGTCCCCGCAGGCGCCAACGCCGCACCGCGCCCGCTGGCCGGGTTAGCAAAGGTTCGACCGGCCGCCAGGGCGGGAGCGATCATTTGCCGCTTGCAGCCGCCCGGCTTCAGCCTTATATAAATCGCTTTAATGACCTTCTCCCGCACACAACAAGCGATCCGATTCCCGCACCGTCATCTGCTTGGGATCAAGGATTTGACTGCTTCAGACATCGAACAAATTCTGGATCTGGCGGATTCCTACGTCGAACTGAACCGTCAGGCCGATAAAAAACAGAACCTCCTGCGCGGGCGCACCCAGATTAACCTTTTTTTCGAAGCGTCCACTCGCACGCAAAGCTCGTTTGAACTTGCGGGAAAACGGCTGGGCGCTGATGTGCTCAATATGGCGGTCAGCAATTCGTCGCTGAAAAAGGGCGAAACCCTGATTGACACCGCCATGACGCTGAATGCGTTGCGCCCCGATCTGCTGGTGGTCCGGCATCCGGATTCTGGTGCGGTGGAGCTGCTGGCGCAAAAAGTTGACTGCGCGGTGATCAATGGCGGCGATGGCAGCAACGAACACCCGACCCAGGCCCTGCTGGACGCACTGACCATACGGCGGCGGCGGGGCAGCCTGAAGGGACTGCTGGTCGCCATCTGCGGCGATATACTGCACAGCCGGGTGGCCCGGTCGAATATTTATCTGCTGAACCGGATGGGGGCCCAGGTGCGGGTCGTCGCGCCGCCCACTCTGCTGCCCGCGCATATTGAGCGGCTTGGCGTAGAGGTTTTTCACGATATGCGGGCAGGGCTGCAGAACGTGGACATCGTCATGATGTTACGGCTGCAACAGGAACGCATGCATGGCGCGTTTGTGCCCAGCCTGCGGGAATATTTCCACTTCCACGGCCTGGATTATGAAAAACTGTCGCGCGCCAAGCCCGATGCCCTGATCATGCATCCAGGACCGATGAATCGCGGCGTGGAAATTGACAGCGAAGTTGCGGACGACATCGACCGCAGTGTCATTCGCGAGCAGGTCGAGATGGGGGTCGCCGTCCGTCTGGCGGTGCTGGATTTGCTCAGCCGCAACCTGCCCGCCAATTCCATTGCGGCCGCCGCCAAATGAGCGCCGCGGGAACGGGCCTGCCCGCGGGGGCGGCACACCGCCGCAGCGCCTATATCAATGCCCGGCTGGTGGATCCGGCCAGTAATCTTGATTCTCCCGGTCAATTGCTCTCCGAAGACGGCCTGATAGCAGACGCCGGAGCCAATCTGTTTTCAGACGGTCTCCCTCCAGATTGCGATGTCATCGACTGCGGAGGCCAGGTGCTCTGCCCTGGCCTGATCGATATGAAAGTGTTTGTGGGCGAACCTGGCGCCGAACATAAGGAAACACTCGAAAGCGCCAGCCATGCCGCAGCCGCCGGCGGCATTACCACGATCATCACCATGCCCAACACCGACCCGGTCATCGATGATATTTCGCTGGTGGAATTTTTGAAGCGGCGCGCGCGGTTTGGCGCGCTCGTCAATGTGCATCCCATGGCCGCCGCAACCCGCGGCCTGAAAGGCGAGGGCATGTCGGAAATCGGCCTGATGCGCGAGGCTGGCGCTGTGGCCTTTACAGATGGCGTGCACGCCATCTGTAATGCCGTGCTGATGCGCCGCATGCTCAGCTACGCCAGCAGATATGACTCGCTGATTGTGCAGCATCTGGAGGAACCCTCGCTGGCCGAGGGCGGTTGTATGAACGAAGGCGAGATCGCCACGCGGCTGGGTCTTCCGGGGATTCCAGAAGCGGCGGAGACGATCATGCTGGAACGCGACCTGCGGCTGGTGGCATTGACAGGTGCGCGCTACCACGCCGACCAGCTTTCCTGCGCCACCTCGGTGGAAATCATGCGTCAGGCAAAGCGGCAGGGATTGCCAGTTACATGCGGTGTATCCGCGGCGCATCTGGCGCTGAATGAAAATGATGTCGGCAATTACCGGACTTTTTTCAAACTGTCGCCTCCCCTGCGGCGCGAGGAGGACCGGCAGGCGCTCGTGGCAGGCGTGGCCGACGGCACGATAGATGTGATTGTCAGCGGCCATAATCCCCAGGATCAGGAAAGCAAGCGCCTGCCCTTTGCGCAGGCGGCCACTGGCGGCGTGGGTCTTGAAACGCTGCTGTCCGTGGCGCTGGGCTGTTATCATGACGGGCATGTCTCATTGCCCGGCCTGCTCTCCCGCATGACGGTCAATCCGGCAAATCTTCTGGGACTGCCGGGCGGACGGCTTGCGAAAGGGCGGCCCGCCGATCTGCTGTTGTTCGATCCGGGAAAATCATGGGTCGTCGACTGCAAACGGCTGCGCTCCAAATGCAAAAATTCGCCATTTGAAGACCGCCATCTTCAGGGGGTGGTATTGCGAACGGTCGTGTCCGGCGAGCCGGTCTATATCCGGGACGGGGTTTAATCATGCCTCAACCAATGGATTGGGGCCTCTCGGCCCCTTATCTGCTGGCTGCCCTGCTGGGCGGGTATCTGCTGGGCGCCATTCCGTTTGGCCTGCTCCTCACCCGCATCGCCGGATTGGGGGATATCCGGGAGATCGGTTCAGGCAATATCGGGGCCACCAATGTACTGAGGACTGGTAACAAGGGGCTGGCCGCGCTCACCTTGCTGCTGGATGGCGCCAAAGGCGCCGCCGCCGCGCTGATTGCTCAGAATTTTGGTCCGGACGCCACCGTGTGCGCGGCAGCCGGGGCATTTTTCGGGCACCTGTTTCCTGTCTGGCTGGGTTTCCAGGGCGGCAAGGGCGTGGCGATATTTCTGGGTATCGCTTTGGCGCTCAACCCGCTGGCCGGCGCTCTGGCCTGCGCCACGTGGCTGGCGACGGCGGCGCTTTTCCGAATTTCGTCGCTGGCGGCGCTGACCGCGACCGCCCTTAGCCCATTGTATTTCTGGACGTTGGGCCAGGCGCAGTTAATGCAGCTATCGCTGCTGCTTGCGGTGGCGATATGGCTGAAGCATCATGACAATATTCGCCGTCTCGTGGCGGGTGAAGAACCGCGCATTGGGGCCTCTGGTCCGAGATAGGGGGCTAGTGGAGTGGATTTGACATTCGCTACCCACCATGCCATTTTTTTCAGGCGGCGAATGTCAAATCCATAAACTCCACTAGAAACATATATTTGCTAGTGGTCCTAATTATTCTGACATTCGCAACAGAGCGTGCCGGAACGGGATGCGAATGTTAGAATCGGACCACTAGGTGGCGATTTTGTCTGACAAGGAGCGGATAGATTGGCTGCGGCTGATCCGCACCCGCAATGTCGGCCCCGCGACCTTCGCCACTCTCATGACTCAATTCGGAACCGCCGGCCGGGCGCTTGAGGCGCTGCCGGATCTGGCGCGGCGCGGCGGGCGTCAGGGCGGCATCAGTATTTCCGGAAAGGCCGAAGCCAAGGCCGAATTAGCGGCAGCCGCGCGTTTCGGCGCGCGCTACGTTGCGTGCTGTGAACCCGAATACCCGCCTGCCCTGGCAGCAATTGATGCGCCGCCTCCCCTGCTTTGCGTGAAAGGCGCGGTGCATTTGCTGCAACGCCCCACACTGGCCATCGTGGGGGCGCGTAATGCCTCTGCGGCAGGCATACGCCTTGCGCGGGAGCTGTCGCATGCGCTCGGCCAACAGGGTTTTTTGATTGCCTCGGGCCTGGCGCGAGGCATCGACGCCGCCGCACATGTTGGCGCGTTGGAAAGCGGACCGCCGGTGTCCTGGCGGGCGGAATCGACGTGATTTATCCACCCCAAAACGAAGAACTGCATCACCGGATCGGTGAAACGGGGGTACTGATATGCGAATTACCGCCGGGTGCGCAGCCGCAGGCGCGTCACTTTCCGCAACGCAACCGGATCATTTCAGGGATGAGTATGGGGGTCATGGTCATCGAAGCCGCGCCGCGTTCCGGATCGCTGATCACGGCGCGCTATGCGGGGGAACAGGGGCGGGAAGTTCTGGTGGTTCCCGGTTCGCCGCTGGACCCAAGATCGCGCGGCGGCAACGCGCTGATCCGGCAGGGGGCAACGCTGGTGCAGTCATCAGAGGATGTTCTCGAAGCCTTGCACCCCCTGTTGCGCACCCCCTTTGCGGAACCTGAGGGCAAACCGCCTTTTTCCCCTGCCGTGATGGACATGCCACTGATCGATCGGGCGCGGCCAGATATCATTGAAATGCTTGGGCCCACCCCCATTGAGATCGACGAGCTGGTGCGCCAGTCCGGTCTGGGCCCCGGCGTGATCGCACTGATCCTGCTGGAGCTGGATCTGGCCGGGCGTCTGGAGCGCCTTCCCGGGCAAAGAGTGGCGCTGTCAGGATAGGCTGACTTCTTCCAGCACGTCAGGCGCCTACAGACAAGGCCTTATGGACGCCTTCAGGATCATTCGCGATCACTGTAAGATAGGCGCGCGCAGTCTGATCCGGTTCGGATCGTCCCTGCTCCCAATCACGTAATGTACCTATCGGGATATGAAAGCGCACCGCAAACTGCTCTTGCGTCAAAGCCATTGCACGGCGCAGCGACCTGACTCGTGGAACACGCTGTAAACGCCTGAAATCTTCCGGGGTGAGCGGTTGCGTGTCCGGATCGCTTTCGGCAGCCTCAAGACGTTGCGCCTCTGTCATCGCGTCAAGTGCAGACCAGTCCGCTTTATTGTCCAGCTGGCGTTCACGTCCGTCTGCATCACGAATAGCCCACTCACCACTCTTCTTGCGCGTTCTAACGGTAATATTCTTGTTGTTCATATTTTATTGCCTCTCGCGCTGAAATAATCCGAATCCTGTCAGCGCGTTCTGTATAAACGACACAAAGATGGCGGCCTGCAGCCAATCCAATAAGGATGAAACGCTCTTCCCTGTAGTCCGCGCGTGTATCCAGCCACTCAATGCAAAACCGGTCATCGAAGGCCAGCTTGGCGATCTCAAAACTCACCCTATGCTTACGGAGATTGCTGCGGGCCTTGCTCTCATCCCATTCAAAAATATTGTTCATTTATATACGGGATACCAGTAGTTAAGTCAAGCGGTGATTTATTCCGAAAACACTGACATTAGCCTAACTTACCGCACTAGTGCGTGCTACTTATGATATGGTTTCGGCCGTTTTACCCATTGGACGTGCAAATGCTAACCTCATTTCGTAAAAGCGCTGGCAGCTGGTTTACAAAGATATTCCTCTTCATCCTGGTGGTCAGTTTTGGCATCTGGGGGGTCGCCGATTTTGTCAACAGCGCAAAAGAAGCGCCGCTGGCCAAAGTGGCG